>JAAZOE010000046.1 GCA_012797915.1 Candidatus Zixiibacteriota bacterium
CTGGTGGCGATGGTGCAGAAAGACATCAAGTCGCTGGTGGCTTTCTCCTCGGTCTCGCACATGGGTTTTGTCATGCTGGGGATGATGACCCTCAACCTGCAGGGATTGTCCGGTTCGATCCTCCAGATGCTCAACCACGGCGTCTCCACCGGGGCGCTGTTCCTTCTGGTGGGGATGATCTATGAACGCCGCCACACCCGGCTGATCGCCGATTATGGCGGACTGGCCCGGCCGCTGCCGGTCTACGCCGCCTTCTTCATGATCGTGGCCCTGTCCTCCATCGGCGTGCCGGGAACCAACGGCTTCGTAGGGGAATTCTTGATTCTCTTGGGAAGCTGGTCGTTCAGCAAAGTCTATGCGATCTTGGCGGCGACCGGGGTCATCTTCGCCGCCGGGTATATGCTCTGGATGTATCAGCGGGTGTTCTTCGGGAAAGTCACCCATCCGGAAAACGAAAACCTGGCCGATCTCAATTTCCGTGAAAAGTTCGTGCTGGTGCCGCTGGTCATCATGATTTTCTGGATCGGGTTTTATCCCAAGCCGTTCCTCACCTTGATGGAACCGGCGGTGAAGGCGATCATCCAGCAGGTGGAGCAGGGCCGGACGGCAGCGGATGCGATCCTGTTCATCCCGTCAGCCCAACCATCGACGGAATCGAAAGACGCATCGGGAGGAGATAAATGATGGCCGGCGTGACCATATATACCAAACCGGGCTGTCCGTACTGCGCCGCGGCCAAAGAGCATTACCGGAAGAAAAGCATACCGTTCGATGAGATCAATGTGATCGATAATCCCGCCGCTCAGAAAAAACTGTTGGCGTTGTCCAAAGGGGAACGGATTGTCCCGGTGATCGTCGATGGCGGAAAAGTCACGCTCGGCTGGAACGGCGGTTGAGGATTTTGATTTTCGCGGCCGTGGGCCGCGATGAAAGGTGAAACGTTCGGGAGATGATGATGTCGCAGATGGCGAGCATAGATATCGGGATCCTCATGCCGGAGGTGACCCTGCTGGTCTTCTCCTTTGCCATCCTCCTGCTGACCCCGTTTCTCCGGCGACATGCCTGGGCGCCCGGGATGGGCCTGGTCGCCGTCGTCGTCTCGTTTATCTTCGTCGTCACCGGCTGGGATCATCAGCGCGGCGGCTATTTCGACATGGTTCTGTGCGACAATTTCGCGCTCTTCTCCAAAGTCATCTTCCTGACCGTCTGCGGCCTGACCGTCCTGCTGTCGCATGATTGGCTGGCCCGGCACGGGATCGACCGGGCCGAATATTACGCGCTCTTGCTGATCTCGGTCGTCGGGATGATGGTCATGACCTCGTCGGCCAACCTGATGGTTATCTTCCTGGGCCTGGAAATCATGTCCCTGCCGCTCTATGTCATGGCCGGACTGCGCAAGGACAACCTGCGGTCGACCGAGGCCTCGGCCAAGTATTTCTTCATGGGGGCCTTTGCCTCCGCCTTCTTCCTCTACGGTATCGCCCTGATTTTCGGCGCCTCCGGGACCACCGACCTGCGCCAGGTCTTTATGATCACCGGCATCGCCCTTCAAAAACATGCCCTCTACCTGTTCGCCGGCGCGGGAATGATTCTGATCGGCTTCGCCTTCAAGATCGCCTCGTTCCCCTTTCACATGTGGGTCCCCGACGTCTATCAGGGGGCGCCGACCCCGGTGACCGCCTTCTTCTCGATCGGCCCCAAGGCCGCCGGCGTGGCCGCCCTGCTGCGCATCTTCATGATCGGGTTCGGCGGTCTGACCGATTCGTTCGTGCCGCTCTTCTGGATGCTGGCCGTCCTGACCATGACCGTGGGGAATTTGCTGGCGATTATGCAGGATGATGTCAAACGGATGCTGGCTTATAGCAGTATCGCCCATGCCGGGTACCTGCTGGTGGCCGTCACCGCCGGCGGAGCGGAGGCGGTCTCCTCGGCCTTGTTCTATCTGCTGGCCTATGCCTTCTTCAATTTCGGGGCCTTCACCATTGTGGCCGTGGTCGAAAACCTCCGCGATGGTTCCAATCATGTCGACACCTACAAGGGCTTGGCCGCGCGCCATCCCTGGCTGGCAGTGTCTCTGGCGCTGTTCCTGTTCTCGCTGGCGGGATTTCCGCCGACCGCCGGGTTTTTCGGCAAGTTCACCATCTTCGCCGCGGCGATCAAATCCGGGCAGGTGGTATTGGTGGTGATCGCGGTCATCAACAGCCTGATTTCGGTCTTCTATTACCTCCGCCCGGTCAAAGCCGCCTTCTTCGAGAAAGCAGACATGCACATCATGGCCGATGCCTCCGATGCCGGCAAATCAGGCCTGACCTCCGCCATGATTCCACTTGTGCCGGAGCCGCGCCTGCATCCGATGGTCGCCGTCGCGATCGGCCTCACGGCCCTCGGCACGCTGGTACTGGGCGTCTTGCCCGGCTGGTTTCTGCAACTGGCCGTCGCCTCCGTCTTCATGGTGATGTGAGTGATTTCGTGTCGGGTACGACGCGGTGTATTTCGAACTCGATCTGAGGATATTATCGTTGGCGAAGCAGGACTTTTTGTATCTGCCGATGGATGCGGCCGTTGGAGGCGATGACGTTGTCGTCGAAAATCGATGACTTCCGGCCGCGAAAATCGGTTACCAGCCCGCCGGCCTCC
>JAAZOE010000519.1 GCA_012797915.1 Candidatus Zixiibacteriota bacterium
CGCCGGTGGCGTGTTCGGCCAGGATGACATATCCGCCCAATTTGCCGGATCCCTCGGGCAACACACTGGCCGGCGACATCTGACCGAGGTATTGAGCCGAGGCGGCCCCGGCCAAAAGGAAAATCATCGAGGCCGCGACGATAGTCCGAAATTGCATGCTTGACTCCTTTCTCACAGGCAACGGATTCCCATATATACGGGGTATATATCCCATCCACCATCGATCGTCAACCAAAAAACCGCGCTTCTTCGCACGGGGAAGTTTTGCTTGACAACCGCCGTCAGGCGCTCTACCATTCGACAAACCAAGCGTGACAATGGTTGGCAGGCATGTTGCTTTCGCGCCCGACAATCGAGCATTTTACGCCATTCTCGAAGACAGGTTCCCGTCTCAGGGGACAACCGCAGAAACCGGGCGAGCGCGGATGAGTATCTCCCATGAAACCAGATTGCGTGTGAGGCGATTATGGCGGAAGCCAGGGAACGATGGGGCACGAAACTGGGCGTGATCATGGCCGTGGCCGGGTCGGCTATCGGGCTGGGGAATTTTTTGCGTTTTCCGGTGCAGGCGGCCCAGAACGGCGGCGGCGCGTTCATGATTCCCTATATCGCGGCGCTGCTTTTAATCGGCGTGCCGATGATGTGGGTGGAATGGACGGCCGGGCGGTACGGCAGCGGGTTCGGACATTCCTCGGCGCCGGGAATATTTCAGTCGCTCTGGCCGAAGAATCCGGCGGCCAAATATATCGGCGTGCTGGGACTGGTCGGTCCGCTTGTGATTATCATGTATTACGTGTATATCGAGTCCTGGACTTTGGCCTACAGTTATTATTCGTTGACCGGGGCATTGACCCAGGCCGGGCATGAGGGGAGTTTGCGGTCGTTTCTGGCCGGACTGCAGGGGCTGGAACGGAACCAGTATTTTTCCGGGATGGGGGCGGCGTTCACGTTTTTCCTCATCACCTTCCTGGCCAACATGGCGGTGGTTTATTTCGGAATCAAAGGAGGCATCGAACGGTTTTGTAACATCGCCATGCCGGTGTTGCTGATATTCGGCCTGCTTTTGGCCGTCCGCGTATTGACGCTATTCGCGCCCAATCCGGCGCACCCGGATTGGAGTTCGACCAACGGTCTGGGATTCTTGTGGAATCCGGACTTTTCGGCGCTGAAATCCCCCCGGGTCTGGCTGGCGGCGGCGGGGCAGATATTTTTCACGTTGTCGTTGGGGATGGGGGTGATTTTAACCTATGCCAGCTATGTGCGGAAGCAGGATGATGTCGCCCTGTCGGGTTTGACCGCGGCCGGGACCAATGAGTTCGCGGAGGTGGTCCTGGGCGGGTCGATCATCATCCCGGCGGCGTTCGCCTTTTTCGGACCGGAGGCGATGGTGGATATCGCTCACTCCGGGTCGTTCAACCTCGGGTTCGTGACCATGCCGGCGATTTTCAGCGAGATTCCCTTGAGCTGGCTGTTCAGTTTCTTCTGGTTCTTTATGCTTTTTCTGGCCGGGATAACCTCGTCCATTTCGTTGTCGCAGCCGCTGATCGCCTTTTTGGAGGATGAGTTCAAGTTGAGCCGCCGGAAGGCGGTCCTGGTGCTGGCGATAACCGTATTTCTGCTGTGTCAGCCCGGAATCTGGTTTTTATCCCATGGGGTGATCGATGACCTCGATTTCTGGGGCGGCAATTTCGTGATCGTTCTGGGAGCGACGGTCGAGATCATCATCGTTGCCTGGATTTTCGGCATCGACAAGACCTGGTCGGAATTGGAAACGGGGGCCAAACTGAAGATTCCCCGGTTCTTCAAGTTCGTCATCAAATATGTCACGCCGGTGTTGCTTCTGGCTATTCTGGGAGCGTGGTTTTTCGAGGACTGGATTCCGGTAATCATGATGGAGAATGTCCCTGCCGAAAACGTGCCATATGTGCTGGGCACGCGGTTGGCGCTGGTGGCGGTTATCGTCGTGCTCTGTATCATGGTGCGGATCGCCTGGCAGAGGCGTCGGCGCGAAACCGGACGGGAGGTGTGAGATGACCCTCGGCGGATGGATTATCATGCTGGCGATGTGGAGCGCGGTCATCGGAGTGGCGGCGTTTTGTTTCGCGCGGGTGCTGACGGACAAAGGAAAGGCGGGCTGCGAGAAGAAAGAGTAGATAGACATGGCTCCCTTTCCCAAGCAAGCTGTGGGGCACCCGGGTTATGTCGGGAGAATGTCAACGCCTAAGGTCGAAATAATATATCCCACCCGCTGGGCGA
>JAAZOE010000520.1 GCA_012797915.1 Candidatus Zixiibacteriota bacterium
AATCGAGGGTGACCATCTGATTGGTCGTTGAAGTATAGAGTACGGCGCCGACCGTGTCAGGATCGAGAAACCGCATGACCAGACCACCCACATCGACGGGAGACACATACACGCCTTTCAAGGCATCGCCGATATGGATTCCATAGACGGTAACCTGGCGCGCCGGAGAGGCAATCTCGAGGTCGCCACGACAGGAAAACCCTCCCGCCGTCATCAAACAACGGTATAATCCCGGGGACAGACGAATCCCGGAGGAATCATCCAATGGCCAGGAAACGGAATAACTACCGGCGACCTGGTCGGCATCAACCAGCGTCCGAAGAATCGCGCCGGTCGAATCCATGATTTGCAATGTCACGGAAGATGCGGCCGGCAAATCATACCTGATCCTGATGGAATCGACCGCTGGATTGGGATAAGCCGGATACAGCGCATAGGCTTCCGGCAGGCCGCCTCTGCCGGGATTGGCGGAAGAGCACCAATCGGACTCATCGCCACCAATAACCGTGCCCTGATTGTCAACCATCAGGATCCCGCCCCAGGCCGACAGATCGGGACCGGGGGCCGTCGGTTTGTCGTCATCGGAGCACTGCAGCAGCAGTACCGCGGACAGAAACAACGCGGCGATGAGTAGGTTTCTTTGTGCGGGCATACGCGGACTCCCATCCATATGATGATTACACACCCACCATCCGGAGAAGTTCCCTCGATCGTCCCGCATCTTCCGGCATCTGGCCCGGCGACTTCGCGGAGTTGCGTTCCGGATAGGCATCGGTTATATTCCGGCCCTGTATTGAAGCGCAGAGGACATGACCTCGAAAGGAAGAAAGCGTGTTCCATTTTCCGGTCAGCGGCGTGGAAACATACTGGTGGCTGCCGATGGTGGTCGCCTTTGCGATTAGCTGCGTGACCTCGACGGGAGGACTTTCGGGGGCGTTTCTGCTCCTGCCGTTCCAGGTGAGTGTCCTGGGATTCGTCTCCCCGGCGGTCACGCCGACCAACCTGCTGTTCAATATGGTGGCCATCCCCAGCGGGGTGTATCGATACTACCATGAAAAACGGATGGTCTGGTCGATCACGGCCGTCACCATCATCGGCACCCTGCCGGGATTGTTCGGCGGCATTTATATCCGCACGAAATACATGCCCGATCCGAGGCCGTTTAAGCTCTTCGTCGGCCTGGTCCTGCTGTATATCGGGGTGCGGCTGATTGTCGACGTCGTCAAGGCCGGTCGCAAACCGGCGGCCAAGCCATCCGGTCCGGCGTCGTTTGAGGTGAAACCGCTGGCCTTCAATCTCCGGCAGATCGGCTACGAGTTCAACGGTACGCCGTATTACGTGAAGACCTTGCCGATTTTCCTGCTCAGTCTCATCGTCGGAATCATCGGGGGAATCTATGGCATCGGCGGTGGAGCAATCATCGCCCCCTTCCTGGTGACCGTGTTCGGCCTGCCGGTCTATACCGTGGCCGGGGCGGCTCTGTTTGGAACGTTTCTGACCTCGGTGGCCGGCGTTTTCGCCTACGCCGTCATTGCCCCCTTATTCGCGTCCACTGGAACGGTCACCCAACCGGACTGGTTGTTGGGATTGATGTTCGGAGTCGGCGGAGCGGCCGGGATGTACACCGGAGCGCGGCTGCAGCGATTCATCCCGGCCCGGGTGATCAAAATTTTCCTGTTTCTGATCATGCTTTTTATCGCCGGACGGTACATCTGGGAGTTTTTCCGCTAACTTCCACCGGCCGGTAAAGGAAAGCCGGCTCCAAAGGAGCCGGCTGTGGGTTGTGGCATTGTCGAGAACGCTTCGGCAGGTTATGACACCTTGACTTCGATCTGCTTCGGTTTGGCCACGTCGGATTTCCCCAGTTTCACCGTTAAAAGACCATCCTTGTATTCGGCCGAAATCTTAGCCACGTCCACGGTCTTCGGCAACGTGAACGACCGGCTGAAACTGCCGCCGGCGATTTCCGTGCGGATGAAATTCTCACCCTTTTCCTCGCGGGACAGTTTGCGCTCTCCCGAGACAGTCAGAACGCCGTCCTCAATGCCGACTTTGATGTCCTTCTTGTCGATACCGGGGAGTTCAAACGTCAGGGTGTAGTCGTTTTCGGATTCGGCGATATCGACCGCCGGCAGATACTTGCCGTCATTCTGCCCCCAGAACGGAGTCCGGAGGAAATCATCGAAGAAGGAATCCAGTTGGCCGGGGAACCCGAGCTGTGAAGGTCTAAGCATCAAGTTTCTCATATCAAACACCTCCTACACTATCGATTTTTGCACAGGCAAAAATCTATTATGCAGGTGCTGTGCCAAACTTTGAATTCTATTGTGTAACAATGAGATGCATGTCTTGGCACAAGGGTGGCGGTTTGAGATTAGTTCAAAAAGGCAGAGAGCATATGCCATATTGGCTTCTCGTGTGCTATTTTGGCGCATGGGCTGTCATCATTATAGCCGATCGAACTTTGGCTTCAGATTCAGGTTTAGAGCGTAATTCGTTATTCCTCACTCGCATAGATGGATAGTTCTTACCCGGCAGATTCTCCGGGAGGGATACAAAAACCGCTTGCGAGGGAAGCATAAATCCATATATTTGAACAAAAATACTGAACACGGTTGTTACATTTTTCACATAACTAGTCCTGATGAGGTGAGGTAGTGCCGGTCCATAAGGTGTTTATAGTTGGTGCGGGGGTCATGGGCGCCGGAATCGCGGAGACGGTGGCGGCCACGGGGACGGAAGTCTTTCTGATAGATAAAACGATGGAGCTTGCGGAGAGGGGTATCAAGCGGGTTTCGGAAAACATGGACAAGGAGATCGGCCGTTGGGGCCTGACCGCCTCCGAAAAGAAGTCGATCCTGTCGCGGATTCATCCGGGCGCCGATCTGGCCCCGGTCGCTCAGGCGGAGATGGTCATCGAGGCGATCCCGGACCGGCTGGATATGAAACAGGAGTTGTTTGCCGGACTGAATACGCTCTGTCCGGCGGAAACGGTCCTGGTGACCAACACCTCCACCCTGTCGATTTCGGAGATCGCGGCCATGACCACCCGTCCGGACAAGGTCATCGGTTTGCATTTTCTCAACCCGGTCAACCGGATTCCGATCGTGGAAGTCGTCCGCGGCCTCAAGACCTCGGATGAGACCTACCAGATGATCCGCGAATTCGCGGGACAGATCAACAAACAGCCGATTCTGGTCAATGAATATCCGGGCTTCGTCACCACTCGCATCATCGTGCCGATGCTGAATGAGGCGATGCACGTCCTGATGGAGGGAATCTCGACGCCCGACGACATCGACGCGGCCATGAAGCTCGGGTTCGGCTTCAACATGGGGCCGCTGGCCCTGGCCGACCTGATGGGGCTGGACGAGGTCATGGCCTGGATGGAAAACCTTCTGGCCGAACTGTCCGAGCATAAATACAACCACTGTCCCCTGTTGCGCAAGATGGTCCGCGCCGGCAACCTCGGCGTCAAGACCGGACAGGGATTCTTCAAGTACGACAAAGAAGGCAACCGCATCTAATCCCCTAACCATCGATGGAACAGACAGCATGAAAATACTCGTTCTCAATTGCGGATCATCGTCGGTCAAGTATCAGCTGATCGACATGGACAGGGAACTGGCCCTGGCCGTCGGGCTGGTGGAGCGGATCGGCATGGCCGGTTCGGTCCTGACCCATAAACCGTTCGACCGGCCGCAGACGAAAATCTCCGGTGAAATCCTGGATCACACTCAGGCCATCGATTTCGTCATCGCCATCCTGCTCTCCCCCAACCACGGCGTCATTTCGGACAAGAGCGAAATCAAGGCCGTCGGCCACCGGGTCGTGCACGGCGGCGAACGATTCACCGGCTCGGTGCTCATCGACGATGAGGTCATGGCCGAGTTGAAGGACCTGATTTCGCTGGCTCCCCTGCACAATCCCCACAACATCCGGGGCATCAATGCCGCCACGACCTCCCTGCCGGACATCCCGCAGGGGGGCGTGTTCGATACGGCTTTTCATTACCGCATGCCGGCGTATGCCTATATTTACGGCCTGCCGTATCTGCTGTACAAGAAGTACGGCATCCGGCGCTACGGTTTCCACGGCACCTCGCA
>JAAZOE010000521.1 GCA_012797915.1 Candidatus Zixiibacteriota bacterium
CCGGTGATTCATTTGAAACGTTGGCTGGATACCGCCGCCGCCGAAGGTGCCGCCGGGTCCAGAGTAATCGTAATGACCCGGGGCGACAAGCTGTTCGGACTGGCGGTGGATGAGGTTACGCAGGTCCTCCGCGGCTACCGGCGCCGGTTGCAGGAACCGGTGACCGGCGACCCCCGGCAGCGGTTTCTGTCCGGGTATTACGCCGACGACGATCGCCGGATCCCGATTGTGGAGTGTCACCATCTGCCTGAGGTATAAACGAGGTTCCGGACCGCCGCCGCGGAACGGAACGGAGAGAAAAGGATGACTGCCATGACCGCAGAAGAATTGCTGGCCCGCCGAGGGGGACAGCCGTTAAAGGTGCTGATCGTGGACGACGAGGAGCAGGTCCGGAACGTGCTGCGCGATTTCTGCCTGTCCTCGAGCCTGTTCACCGTCACCACAGCCGCCGGCGGCGCCGAGGCGATCAACATCGTCAGGAAATACGACTTCGACCTGGTGACGATCGACCTGGTCATGCCGGAGGTGTCCGGTATCGACGCCATCGAGACGATCCGGCGCCAGAAGCCGCATCTGCCGGTGGTGATCATCACCGGCAACGCCACCGATCGGTTGATCGCCGAGGTCGGTCGTTTCGGCAACTGCCGGGTGATGCATAAGCCGGTCGGGATCGAGCAGTTCCTGGATGAATTGATCGAAATCGCCGAGGAAAAATGCTGACCGACTCAATTTTTCGGCCGAAATCCCGATGATACAATAACCCTTCGGGACCGGGAATAGACGGTAATGAAACAGGACATTTCGATACTCGTGGTCGACGATCAGCAGGACCCGCAGGAGTTGCTGACCAGGATCCTGACGAAGGAAGGGTATTCCGTCGAATCCGCCGCCAACGGGGAGGATGCTTTGGGCAAACTTCGCCGGCGGCCGTTCAATCTGGTGTTGACCGATGTCAAGATGCCCGGCCTCAACGGTTTCGACCTTATTCAGCTGATCAAGAAGGAATTTCCATCCATTGGCGTGATTGTCATGACCGCCTACGGCGACTCGTATACGGTCAAGGACGCCCTTCTTCTGGGGGCGGATGAATATATCACCAAGCCATTCAAAAGCTTCGAAATCAACCTGGTTGTCGAACGGGCCTATTGGCGCTTGGTGTCGGCATCCCGGGAATCCAGCGTGAGATAGCGCTCGTTTATCGCTTCCGGCAAGTTTCTTCGCAAAGACCAATCGCCTCAGAGGCGATAAAACCTGTTGAAAATGGCCTGAAACTGTGTATATTAGCGGCCGACGTCGGAGAGGTGGCCGAGTGGCCGAAGGCAGCTGCCTGCTAAGCAGTTGACCTCGAAAGGGGTCCCTGGGTTCGAATCCCAGCCTCTCCGCCATGATTTGCTCCTCTCGCGCAACTGTCATCCCAATGATCTCAAAAGCCGGTCAAGAAGGCGGCCTGATGCCTCCGGGGTCGGCAGTCACCGGAGGTGTCACTTCCTCCACGCCGGCGCCGTTCCAACCTGTCGTTTCGGGCGACGGTCAGGCGCTTTTCGAAAATCGTTGCCATCGGGCCGGGGGTGAGGTAACTTCTCCTATCAGGGGGTTCACCTTATTCGGTGACGAGATTTCCTGATAACCGGTCATCCAGGGGATGGCCTGTTCGAATCGTGGGACTGGAGCAAACCGGGAGAATCAGCATGAGATTTCACTGGCATCTTCTGTTTCTGACACTGGCGGCCATAGGCCTGGCGGCGCCGCCTCCGGCGACGTTGCCGCCGGGGGACTGCGTTCCGCCGACAATCTTCGAGCAAATCAAAAAGGCCGGGACGGCCAAGGAGTACGACAACGCTTCCCATCTGATCGTCTTCGACTCGACCATCAACCGGGTCAACGATCTCGGCATCGCCTACACCGACGAGTACACGCTGTATAAAGTGCTCACGGAGGAAGGGTGCCGGAATCTGGCCGTCCTCACCTGGGGATACGAGCCGTTGAGCAGCTTCGTGACGGTCGGCGAGGTATCGATTATCCGGGGAGATTCGCTGATCCCGGTTCCGGTCGAACAGGTAAAAGACCTCCCGGCATCCCAGAGCGCGATCTACTGGGGCAACCGGACGCTGCTGCTGCAACTGCCGCGCCTGCAGGTCGGCGACGGTATCGCCGTGCGGATGCAACGGAAGGGGTATTCCTACGCATTGCTCGACGCCCCCGGAGTCTCGCCGGACGATGAACGGTATATCCCCCCGATGCCGGGGGAATATTTCGATATTGTGCTGTTCGAGGCGACGGTGCCGATCCTGGCCAAGAAATACGTCCTGGCCCTGCCGACATCGAAGCGGTTGCATTCGCAGATTTACAACGGCCCGATGTACAGCGCCACCAGCTATGTGAAGGACACGACCTATTACTCCTGGTGGGTGGAGAAGATGCCGGCCTGGAAATCCGCCCGGTCGCAGCCGGCGGCATCGGATCTGTACGCCAAGGTGGTTCTGGCGACGGTGGAAAGCTGGGAAGCCAAGAGCCGGTGGTTTTTCGAGGTCAACGACGGGCAGTTTGCTTCCACCGAGGCGATCACGTCCAAAGTCAATGAGATATTAACCAGGGCCGGGGTGGCGAACGGAACCGACGCGCAGAAGGCGTTCGAGCTGGTCCACTGGGTGGCCCAGAATATCCGCTACAGCGGCCAGACGATGGGGAAGGGGGAGGGCTTCACCCTGCATCCGGGGTCGATGATTTTCGAGCAGCGCAGCGGCGTCTGCAAGGATATCGCCGGGATGCTGATCACGATGATGCGGGCGGCGGGGCTGGAGGCCAACCCGGCCATGACCATGGCCGGCAGTCGCATCGAATCGGTTCCGGCCGACCAGTTCAATCACTGCGTCGTGGCGCTGAAGCAGGCCGACGGTAGTTATGTCATGTACGATCCCACTTGGGTGCCCGATTACAAGGATATCTGGAGCAAGCGGGAATCGGAGCAGGATTATCTGATCGGTTCGTCGGCCGGCGAACGGCCGATGCGGATCGCCTACAGTCCGCCGGAGGAGTCGCCGATGCGGGTCACCAGCCGGGCGACCATCGCCGCCGATGGCAGCCTGGAGGGATTATTCGACATCCAATCGGACGGGGCGATGGACAGCCCGCTGCGGCGAATGGCGGTCCGCAACCGCCGGCTCGAGATGGAAAACGTCATCGCCGCCATGTTGCATGTCATCAGCGATCGGGTCGAGATCATCCGGTATGAGCACGGCGATCCGGCCGATTTTCACACCAGCATGTGGTGGAAAATCTGGTATCGAATACCGGAATACGCCCTGCGCGTGGACGGAGGATATACCTTCAAAAGCCCGATGATGCTTTTGACAACCAACAATTCCACCCTGTTATCCCAGACGACTTTCGATTGGCCGGAAAAGCGCCAGGGGGACCTGTTTTTCTACACCACGCAGCTGC
>JAAZOE010000522.1 GCA_012797915.1 Candidatus Zixiibacteriota bacterium
GTATCGTCACCGGCTCGATCATGGGGGCCGGCCAGAACGATTTCCGTCTGGATGGCGCCGTCATCAACACGACCGACAGTTCCTCCAAGCCGACCGGCCCGGCCCAGGGGACATTGGACCGGTTTTTCCAGGTGCAAAAGGATTTCGTCTTCAAAGTGATCGACAACCTCGGCATCACCCTGACGCCCGAAGAACGGGATTCGATTCAGCAGATTCCGACCGAATCGTTTCTGGCTTTCATGGCCTACTGCCGGGGTCTCGATTACCAGAGTAAGGGACTCCTCGATCAGGCCAAGCAGGAATATCGTCAGGCCGCCGCTGCCGACAACAAGTTCGCGGCCGCCCGGCAACAGGTCAAGGCGTTGTCCCTGCCGACTCCGCCGCCTCCCGGTGCGCCCGGTTCGCTGGAACAACTGGAAGCATCGGCCGGTGGTGAAGGAGGCGGTGAAGGAGAGGCTTCTTCCGGCGTGGATCAGTTCCAAACCGGAACGCTGGACCGGGCCGGATTCATCAAGGACCTGAACAACCTCGATGAGTTCGGCAATCCCTCCGATGCCCCGCCGCGGACCGGCAGGGTCACGGTCACCGGAACCATCATCATTCAGGGGAACCTCGATGCGAAACCATAATTGGATCATCGGCATCGGGCTGATCGCCCTGATGCTGGCAGGCGCCGTCCCCGTCCGGGCGCAAATCGTCTATGGCCAGCCGGCCGCCGGCGGCCTCCGGGTCAATTATTGCCGATGGACGGTCGAAAGCGAAAACATCAAGGAAAAAATCGGCCAGTTCACGGTTCCGCTCAATGCCTTCGTGCCGCTGAAGGATAACCTCGAAGCCCGGTTGTTCGTGGCCGAGGCTTCCAACTCCCTCAAGACCGACGCCGAGACCTACTCCCTGTCGGGCCTCAGCGACATCCGTCTTCAGCTCAATCAATCATTGGCGGAAGATCATGTCCTGTTCAGCCTGGGCTTGAATCTGCCGACCGGCAAGAAGGCGCTGAATCTGTCCGAGGAACGGCTGGTAGCCGAATACCTGGCCTATGACTTCCTGACCTTCCCCCTGCGGCGGCTGGGAGAGGGCTTCGGCCTCAACGCCACCGCCGGGGTGGCTGGCGCCTCCGGCGCAACCCGCTACGGCATCGCCGCGACCGCCCAGCTCAACGGCGCCTATGAGGCGTTCGACGGCTTGGGAGATTATAATCCGGGCGAGATGTTCAGCCTCAACGCCGGACTGGACACCCGCGGCGATAGGATGAATTTCCTCGCCGACATGAGCTTCAGCACCTATGCCGTGGACAAGCTGGAAGACCGCAAGGTCTTCCGCCAAAGCCGCGTATTTGACATCCATGCCGGAACGACCTACCATCGGGAAACGATGACCATCAGCGGCGACGCCCGGTACTTCGTCCGCGGACGAAACACGACCTACGATACCACCGCCGCCGAAACCATCCGTGATCAGCTCAAAATATACGGCAACGAATTTTTCACGAGCCTGGCGATGGCCTGGTCTTCCGCCTCCGGCTCATGGCATGCCGGGCCGCTATTGGAATACCGGATCATCGGCGGCAACGAATACGATTTCGGTTCGTCGCACACGATCGCGGCCGGAATCGAATACGGCTGCAAACTGGGCCGGACGGCCAATCTCGGGCTGGGCGTCAAGTATTTCACCGGGCAGGCCGACGACGGCCGGTATGACCTCTCCGGATTTCAGCTGTCGCTCGGACTGGGAACCACCCTGTAAAGGAGAACAGAGATGATGCGAAAGATGATTATCAATCGTGGCCTCGCGGTTCTCCTGCTGGGATTGATACCGCTGGCCCTGGCCACCGGATGCGCCGAGAAAATCATCGGCAGCGGCCGGACGGCCGGCGTTATCGTCGTCATCGACGCCAAACCGCTGGGTGCCGGCGCGGGCGCGGCAGCCGACAGCTATCGCCTGACCGTCGAGGGAACCGGGTTCGACCCGATCGTGACCACCCTGACGCTTCAGGGGAACGTTTTGACCGGAACCATCGAGGTCCCGCTGGGGGCCAATCGGCATTTCATCGCCGAAGGTCTCTACAATCCCATCGGCAATTACGCCGCCCCGATCGTGCTGTACCGAGGCGAAACCTATGCCGACATCCTGTCCACAGGCGCGACCGAAGTGGCCATCAGTCTCCGTCCGGTGGTGCCGATGGTAAAGCTGTCGCCGCATTATCAGGCCGGTATCA
>JAAZOE010000523.1 GCA_012797915.1 Candidatus Zixiibacteriota bacterium
GCCGGGCGGCCAGAACTTTTTATAGATGTCCGGTATAATTCGACCGCACGCTGGTCCACGCGGAAGGCAGTGGGAGGTATGAGATGACTCGTTGGTTCAAGTTTATGCATTTGCCGGCGATTGCCCCGGTGCTGTTGATCACGATCGCGTTGTCGGCCGGGTCGGCGCCCGGACAAACGCCACCGCCGGACGGTCCCTGCCTTGTCCTGTACGCCTTCGACGCCGAAGGACGGCTTCTGGCCGAAAAGATGACCATCGAAAAGACCGATACGATCCTCGGCCGGGCGGTGCAGATCGGACGTTTGGCCGATGAAAGGGTCGTCCTGGCCGAGTCGGGTATTGGGATGACCAACGCCGCCATGACCACGCAGAAGTTGATCGATACGTTTCACCCGAAAGCGATTATCTTCTCCGGCATCGCCGGCGCGATTGATACCTCGATTCATATCGGCGATATCACCGTCTGCCGGGTCTGGAGCGAGCATGACTACGGTTACCTCGGCAAAGACTCCCTGCGGGTGGAGACGATCGAGGTTTTCAATCCCGCGCGCGATACGCTGGCGGAGATGTCATATTACACCGTCGACAGTGCTCTCTATGCGACGGCCGAAAAGTTGAGTACGACCGAGATGGAGTTCGCCCCAATTGGCCAGCGTGAACCTCGCTTGACTGTCGGCGGGGCCGGGGTCAGCGGCAATATGTTCATCGACAACCGGGAAAAGCGGTTGTGGCTGTCGGACCGTTTCAATGCCCTGGTCGTCGATATGGAATCGGCGGCGGTGGCGCAGGTCGGGACGGTCAATGGCGTGCCGTTTATCATCTTCCGGTCGGCTTCCGATCTGGCCGGCGGTTCCGGGTCGGCCACGGCCCGCGGCGAGATCGACCAGTTCTTCCAGACCGCCGCCGACAACGCCGCCACGGTGGTGCTGACGTATCTGCAGATATTATGAAGTTGTCACTGAAAACGGGAATAACCCCGGTCGTCATTGCGAACCCGCCATAGGCGGGTGTGGCAATCTAATAGCGTCCGAGTCCTTCGCATTCAGGCACATGCGGCGATCGTCTATTACGAATATTTGGAAGCTTTTAGATCGCCACGGCCGCGCTTCGGTTGGGCCTCGCGATGACGATGTGGGGGTTTTCAAAAGGCCCCTTCGCGGGGGTGACCTGGTGGTTGGGTTGAGCACGGCGGATAAATGGATACGTCTTACGTCGAAAAATCTACCCCACCCGACATTCGTTTGCGACAACTCTGAAAGGCGTACGGTCCTTTATATTTATTTCCTGAAGGCCGGTAATTTCTTTCGCAATTGGGTCTTCAGGTGTTCATAATCGTTATAGAAGAGCGTGCCATAATGCTCATAATCGAATGCTGGTTTCCCTTTCGCCCTGTATTTATTGTCAAACACGGCAATCACCTCTTTTTCAAGAGCCAGTGCCAGGCCGAATTCGAAAATAACGTTTGGGTTTTGTATGGACAAATCCGCTATCACGACATCGGATCGGACGATATACGTATATATCAGGTTTTCCAAAAAGTGAGTTACCTTTTCTGAATCGGAGCGGATACACGGGACATTGAGAACATCAGCCACAACTGGTTTGAACGCGTCGTCCATTATTGATTGGTTAAACTCCGATTCATTGAAAGGCATAATGACAAACGCGAATCCGTTCTGCAGTTTGGTGTCAATATCAACGATTTTGTAATGATGATGGTTTTCCAGGTCTACCACCAATTTTCGTCCCGTAGAACTCCGGAATTGTTCCAACTCCCGGTCTATTTCGTTGATCTTCTCACCATTGATTATTATGTCCATTCCCAGATATTGCTCTGGTTTTGATTTTAACTCGTGATAGTCAAGCCTATCAGGCCATACAAGAAGGCGGCGATTCACCCAAAATCCAAGGTTCTCAATAACCGCCTCCGCCTCGGCCATACTGACGCTCAATATTTCCAATAGATTAGGTGGTTCTTCCCAAAAAGAATTAAACCGATCGCGCATATATCTCAATAATAGTGGCCTTTCCTGGGATTTGTCTATTCCATTAGCACCCAAGAGGCGTTCTTTGTCCCGCGTGGAAAATCCGCATTCTATTTGATCCGTGCCAAGAATCGAATATAATCCTCGCCCTGCAATCAACGTTTGTTCAATCGGCGTCGTCTCTGCAAATAAGCTGCCGCTTAGCATTATCCTTTTGGATACGATTCGACTTCCGTGAGGATCAGAAATATGGAAGTTGTAACTAACAACATCCCGCCCTCGATTTTCGACGTATCCTCCCAATTCCTTGCGAAAAGTCCCTCGATAGATTTCTCCGTCTTTTACCTGGAAATATACAATGCCTCCGCCAGGATTATTGACCATAAATCCCTCAGTATGGTACCATTCACCAATCGATGGAGTCTAATTCCTATGCGTAATTAGCACAAGGTAAAACCGAAATGCAATCATTTATTGGACAAATTCTTCGGCCTAATGCCCGCCCGAAAAGGACACTTCGTTATTCCATCACGCGGCGGGCGGAAAGGAAACGCTTGCTGTAATACTTGTCCGTCAAATTGGAAATGATGATGCCGTCGGTCGAGGACACGTGCACGAATTCATCGAAGCCGACATAGATGCCGACATGCGATACGCCCTTGCCGCCGGTGTCGAAAAAGACCAGATCGCCGAAATACAAGTCCCCCGGAGCCACCTCGCGTCCTGCCGTGAACAGATTCTCGGTCGTGCGCGGCAGATGAATCCCGGCATATTCGGAATAGATCTGCTGTACGAATTCACTGCAATCCATCGCCGCGCCGCCCTCGCCGCCGTTGGCCGGACGGCCGATATATTTATCGATCACCGCCCCCATCTTGATCGGATCGACCGCATACTTGGAGGCGATGGTCGGGTTGTCCGCGTTCCGGCTGGCCCGTTCGGTCTGATAGGTTCCCTCGGCGTCATGGTACCCGCCGCCGTAGCGGGGCGTCCCCTGACACCCGGCCAGGAGCGCCAACCCGACCGCCCCGATGAGTATTGTCCGCCGCATCATGCTACCACAACCTCGGATAGATAATCCCGAATCTCTTTTTATAATAGACCCGTGTTAAAACGATTGTCAAGACGAGAAGAATCAGGTAGGGAGGGAAATGGTACCCCGCCGCCAGGGTCAGAAGAAGTATCGGCGCTTTGCAGGCGGCCAAAAGGAGGCGCGACTCAATCGATATCAGCAACGCCACGACCAGTACGGCCGTTGCCCCGGCCACGACCGCGACTTCGGGATTGCCGGCGAAAACGGCTGTCCAGACGGTCAGGATGGCACATACCAGCGCCAGCCAAAGGGTCCGTTTCGGCCCCAGTACCACCGCCACCGTCTTTTTCCCCGTCGCGGCATCGCCGGCCATATCGGGGATGGTGGTCAGAATGAAGATCGTAGTCACGGCCAGAAAATATGGAATAACCGGACGGCCGAAATCGACATAGACGGCATCCGGCGCGGCGCAGGCCGGGGCGAGAAAACCGAACGTCACGGCGTTGGCCACCAGTCCGGCAACCGGGAAATCTTTCAGCCGCACGCCACGGACGGAGTAGGCAATTCCCAAAACCAGGGTTAAAAGACACGGGCCGGTGGCCTGACCGGCAAAGACAATGACGATGAATAACCCCAACAGACTGAGAATCAGATACCATATCCATGCCGTCCGAATGGAAATGATTCCTCTGGGCAGGAAATACAGCTTATCGTTGATTCGGTCGGTTTCGATATCGAATATCTGGTTGAGGACATACGCCCCCTTCATGATTAGGGTCAATCCGGCCAGAGCGTACAGGTCCGCCTGTATGTTAATCCCGCAGTGCCCGCGCGAGGCGACAGCCAGGAAATGAAGGTAGATGGTCCAGAGGGGTATGAGAAGGATGGGACGCCCAACGAATATCAAATCCGCCGGTTTCACAGCCAACCCGCATGTATGACGTATTTCAGGTAGTAATACACCACCGGCGAGGCGAACAGGAGCGAATCGAAACGGTCCAGCACTCCGCCATGGCCGGGAATGATCGATGAGGAATCCTTGATTCCCAGCGACCGTTTCCAAAGCGATTCGACCAAGTCCCCCAGTTGGCCGAACAGGCCGATGAGGACGGAGAGGGCAACGAAATGGATGACGGCGACATCTTTCAGCCAGACCAGTTTGAACAACACGGCAACGAGGAAAACGCAGACAAAGCCGCCGACAAAGCCCTCGATGGTCTTATGCGGCGATACCGATGGCGCCAGTTTATGCTTGCCGAAATTCGACCCGAAAAACATCGCCGCGGTATCTCCCAGCCAGAGCGATCCGAGCAGGAAAAACAGCCACCATTGCCCCGGCGCGGGAGCCATCCAGGCGGACTTGCCGCGAATGAGAAAGACAAAGGGATACAAAAGTCCGATATAGGCCAGCCCCCAAACCAGATAGGTCAGGCGCGAAAACAGCTTTTCGTTCGGTTCCTTGCCGACTGCCAAAATCATGCCGAGAAGCAGGAAGGCGACTACCAGCGCCATACGGCCATAGGCATCAAACCCGGTGGCTGTCAGCCAAACGGAACCGATGGCGCCAAAAAAAGTCACCATGAAAGGCAGGGAGAGGATGCGATACACGCCGCCATGCAGGTATTCATACATGCCGATGGCGGTCAGGAGTAAAACGAAATAGAGAAACAGGTCGCCCCCGCGAAAGACCAGAAACAGGATAGCCGGGATGGCCACGGAGGCGACGGCAATCCGCTGGGCCAGGTTCCTGGAGATCATGTCGACCCCACCCGACCGAAACGGCGGTCCCGTTTGATGTAATCCTGCAGGGCGGCCAGAAAATCGGCCCGGCCGAAATCGGGCCAGAGGGTATTGGTGATGTAGATTTCGGTGTACGACGTCTGCCAGATGAGGAAATTGGACAGGCGCATTTCGCCGGAGGTGCGAATCAGCAGGTCGGGATCGGGCAGACCGGCGGTGTACAAATACTCCGCAAACATATGTTCGGTAATCTGGCGGCTGGTGATTTTCTCGTCCCTGAGATCGCGGGCGATCGCCCGGACGGCATCGACGATTTCGGTCCGGCCGCCATAGTTGAGCGCCAGGTTCAGGGTCAGGCCGGTATTTCCGGCGGTTTTTTTCACCGCCGACTGCAGGACTTTCCGTTCGATCAGCGGCAGTTCCCGAATCCGCCCGGTGGTAATGAGCCGGACGTTGTTGCGCATCAGGTCGTCCAGTTCCCGCATAGTGGTCTTGGCCAGCAGGTCCATCAGCGAAGCGACCTCGTCGCGCGGCCGATTCCAGTTTTCGACCGAGAAGGTGTACAGGGTGAGGAACTTAACGCCGACCTCGGAGGCGATCTCGACCACAGTGCGGACCGTTTTGACTCCGGCGGCATGGCCGTCCTTGCGGGGCAGTCCCCGCTTGGCGGCCCAGCGGCCGTTGCCGTCCATGATGATGGCAACATGGGCGGGGCATTTGCCGCCGGCCTTGATCTCGGCGATCGCCTGTTGTTCGGCTGACTGGTTCACGATCCATTCTACAACCCGGCGGTGGTTCCGGCAAGGCAATTTTTCCGGTCCGGCGGCCGAGAATAGGTGAGCGAGACCGCCTTGAGGGAATAAAAATGCCCCACAACCCGTCGCGTCGGAGTGGGGCATACAACAAAAGATTCTGAAGAAACGGATTCGATCGCAGGCTACACCTGCATGATCTCTTTCTCCTTGCGGGCGACCAAGTCGTCGATATCCCGGATGAATTTGTCGGTCAGATGCTGGATCTTGTCCGTCCCGTCGCGCTGTTCGTCCTGGGAAACCTTCTTGTCTTTTTCGGCCTTTTTCAGCCGTTCGTTGGCCTCCCGGCGGATATTGCGAACGGCGACCTTCCCTTCCTCGGCGATCTTCTTGCAGTGTTTGACCAGTTCCACTCGTCGTTCTTCCGACAGCGGCGGCACCGGGACGCGGATGATCGGTCCCTCGACCTGCGGATTGAAGCCGAGCTCGGCAACCTGGATGGCCTTGACGATGTCGCCGATGAGGGTCTTATCCCATGGTTGCACGACCAGGCTTTTGGGGTCGGGGACGGAAACGGAGGCGACCTGGTTGAGCGGCATCTTCTGGCCGTAGGCGTCCACCTTGACGCTGTCCAGCAACGCCGGGGTGGCTTTGCCGGACCGAATCCCGGCCAGTTCCTCGGTTATCGAGGTTACTGTTTTCTGCATCTTCCGTTCGGTATCGGTGCGAATTTCATTCAACATCGCAGAGACTCCGTTCTAGTGTACCAGCGTCCCGATCGGCTCGCCGATACCGGCCTGGTACAGGTTGTCGCCGGTGTTCAGGTTGAACACGCGGATCGGGAGACCATTTTCCTTGCACAACGAAATGGCCGCAGCATCCATGACGGCCAGCTCCTTGGTCAGCACTTCCAGATAGGAAACTTCCGGGTAATAGACGGCGCCGGGGTCTTTCTCCGGGTCGGCGCTGTAGACGCCGTTGACGC
>JAAZOE010000524.1 GCA_012797915.1 Candidatus Zixiibacteriota bacterium
CATCCACAAGCCGTATCTGCCCCCGGCGGCTTTCTGCCAATACAGCGCCGGCCTGGGATTCGTCTATAACGACTACGACCGGGATCGCCGCGTCCGCTGGACCTCGCTGGCAGCCAACTACGACGGATTCTATTACCCCTCCGCCCCGCTGCTGACGGCCGCGTTCCATCTGGGATGCAAGCCGGACGATATTTCCCTTCGCGGAGACCAGACGATGGCGGTCGGCAAACGGCTGATTCCAACGGACGACAAGAGCCGGATGTTCATCAATTACGCCAATCCCGGGACCTCCTTCCCGGCCTATGCCGCCCAGGAAATCATCCGGGAACAGGTCTCATCGGACAAGCTCAAAGACAAGCTGGTCATCATCGGCCTGGCCGGCAGTTCGGCCGATGAAACCTACCCTACGCCGGTCAATCCCCGCATGTCCCGTTCGGAAGTGTATGCCAATGTCATCGAGAACATCATCCACAACAATTTCATCCACCGGATCGACATGTCCTCCGGCATCACCCTGGTCATCCTGCTCGGCGTCGGTCTTTTCTGCTCGTTCGTT
This sequence comes from Candidatus Zixiibacteriota bacterium, assembly GCA_012797915.1. GTDB lineage: Bacteria > Zixibacteria > MSB-5A5 > GN15 > JAAZOE01 > JAAZOE01. The sequence goes on from JAAZOE010000524.1 coordinate 557, forward strand.
CTGCCCCGGGTGACCTTGCTCTACCGGATGATCATCCTGATGGTCTGCCTGTTCATTCTGGTGAATCTGACCTTTATCCTCTTCAACTCCTACCAGACGCTTATCCGGCCGCTGTACCTGGGACTGGAGCTGATTCTGTTCATGGTCGCCTCGCCGTTGATCGACGACACCCAGGTGACCCAGCGGTTCAATTTCGGTTTCCTGTCGTTTTTGACCAAACCGCTGGGACGGTCCGAGGACAACAAAGCCTCGCGGCCGGCCAAAACCCCGACCCGTCATCTGACCGAACCGCCGGTCGACCGGAATCCGGAACTTCAGGCCACCGATGTCGTCAGTCCGTCTTCGGACAGCAATCGATCACTGGCGGCGGACGCCACGGGGGTAAACGGCGAATCGGGAGCGACCGCCGCCAATCCGCCGCAGGAGTATGCCCCGCTGGAGACGACTCCGGCGGAAGCCGCCTATGAACCATCGAAACCCCGGCGCCCGGCCCCTCCGTCGCCGGCCTCCCTGGGGGACTCCGATCGGATATCCCACCTCGGCCGCTATCAGGTCATCGATACGCTGGGACGGGGCGCCATGGGAACCGTGTTCCGGGGGGTGGATCCGGCCATCAACCGGGCCGTAGCCCTGAAAACCATCCGGCTCGATTTTGTCGCCGATCAGGCCGAGGCGGCGGAGCTGCGCGACCGCCTGTTCCGCGAGGCGCAGGCCGCCGGCAAGCTGTCGCACCCCAACATCGTCACCATCTACGACGTCGGGACGGAAGGGAACCTGCAGTATATCGCCATGGAGTATTTGGAAGGTCAAACGCTCGAACGCCTGATCAAGAAGCAGGTCCATTTCTCCTATAAAATCATCGCCACCATCGTCAGCCAGATCTGCCAGGCGCTGGAATACGCCCACGATCAGGGGATCGTCCACCGCGACATCAAGCCGGCCAACAGCATGGTCCTGCCCGATTATTCCATCAAGGTGATGGATTTCGGCATCGCCCGCGTCGATTCCTCGTCCATGACCCGGACCGGAATCGCCATGGGGACGCCAAACTATATCGCCCCGGAACTGTTGCAGGGGAAACTGGCCGACCGCCGTTGCGACATCTTCTCTCTGGGCGTGGTCATCTACGAGCTGCTGACCGGCCGTCGGCCGTTCAAGGGAGAAAACCTGACCGCCCTGATTTACAGCATCGTCAACGACGATCCCCCGCCGCCGTCGACCATCAACGAAAACATCCCGCTGTTATTCGATCACGTGGCCATCAAGGCCCTGAAGAAAAACCCGCTGGAACGGTACCAGAAGGCCTCCGAACTGCGGCAGGCCATCGCCGATTTCGTGGAGTCGTTCGGGACGCCGAAGAAAGTCACGTTCTAGACCACTTGCTGATGTCGCGGAAACGAAAACGGGAGCCTTTGCAAGGCTCCCGTTTCCATTTCCGGCGCTTTCGACCGGATGATTCTTTGCGCGGCAACGCGCTTACGACGGTTTTTCCTCATCCTCTTCCGGCGGGGAGATGATTTCCTCAGCCAGCGACAGGGCCACCCCCGACAGCATCACTTCCACCCCCAGTTTGGTGAAATCGGAGGATATCAGTTTCCGGTCCAGGCCGGCATAGAGCGAACAGGCCGCGCCCTGCTCGACCACGATCCCGGACAGGGTTCCCGCAGTCTCGGCCACAAAGGTGACTTCCCCCAGTTCCTCCGAGCAGACATATCCGGAGCAGTGATGGAGTTGCAGGTGGGCGCTGGCGGTATAGACCACCACCAGCATCCCCTCGCGATCCCCCAGGGGAATGCGCGGGAAGATTTCCAGCGTGAGCAGACGTTTTTCCTCGCGGTTTTCCAGGCGAATGCGGAAATGATCATCCTGGAACACATACTTGTCCGCGCCCAGCACGGCGACCACGCGGGCGGCGTCGGCTTCGGTGAAGGCAATCATGATTTTCGGTCTTCCGGCTTGTCGTTGGTTGACTTCTTGTCGGCAATCTCGTCTTCGGTATCCTTCATGGCTTTCTTGAAATCGCGGATACCCCGTCCCAGGCCGGCGGCGATGTCGGGAATCCGCTTGGCCCCGAAGAGAAGCAACACCAGCAGAAAGATGAGCAACAACTCCTGTGCGCCTATTCCGAACATACGTCACTCCTTTGATCGGCCGGTCTACAGGTACCACCAGCGGAAATATGCTATCACCAGTATTACGGTCAAAACCGAGACAAAGTTAATGCGAACCATCAGGCCGATGGTGAAACTGATGGCGTAGAAATCGAGCCGGGTGGTATCCAGACCGATTTGGATCGATTTGGAAAACAGCGTCTTGGCCGCTCCGGGGGGCAGATAGGTCCCGATGATGTCGCCGACTACGCCGCCGATAACCGCGCCCAGCACCAGCGCCGTTACGAGAAACACGACTTCCCGTTTTTTCACTGTTCACTTCTCCCGCGCTTGATGCCCGAACCGCCCCGCCGCGGCGTCGCTCCCCGGCTCCGAGGCCCTCGTCTCCGCATATCCATCAGTCAGTATAACAGCTCCTCATACCGCGGGCAACGAGTATTTTGTCCGCACCGAAGGCGGCCGGGGAACCTATTCCTGCTCATCCGCCGGGTCGGCGTCGTCGGCGTCCTCGGCCGCCTCCCCCCGATTGACCGTCGCCGCTTTGACCACGCGGACGGCCTCCTTGATGATGCCGGCGGCGATATACAACAGGAAGATCGGGAACATCAACAGCCGCGGCCGGATCAGGGCGGCCAGAGCCAGGATGACCATATAGAGCAGTTTCAGCCGGTTGGCCCGGGTGTTGAACTTGTCGGGCACCGCTTCGTATTCGATCTGCGAGACCATCAATGCCGAAAACAGGATCATCATGGAGACCAGATACTCCCCGTATTCGATCTGATCCCAGATGGCGTAACAGAAGATGACATAGCTGACCAGGGTCAGGGCGGCCCCCGGTACGGGCAGCCCCAAAAAGTGCTTCTTTTCATCGGAGGTGGCCAGCAGATTGAATCGCGCCAGCCGGTATCCGGCGGCGGTGATATAGACCAGCCCGATGATCCAGCCCCACTTGCCCAGGACGTTCAGTTTGAACGTATAAACCAGAAAAGCGGGGGCCACACCGAAGGAAATGAAATCGGCCAGCGAATCCAATTCCTTGCCTAACGCCGAACCGCCCCCCGACAGGCGGGCCACCTTGCCGTCCAAGCCATCGAGGAATCCCGCCAGAATAATCAACCAGGCGGCATGGGTCGGTTCCCCTTCGGCCGCCGAGATGAGCGACAGGAAGCCGCAGAAAATGTTCCCGGCGGTAAAAATATTGGGAAAGATGGGGCGGTAATTAGGCATCGTGACTCAGCTTTCCCAAAATGGTGACGCCCCCTTTGACCCGGTCACCCGGTTTCACACAGGGGGTATACGTAAGCGGAAAAGTCAGTTCCGTGCGCGAACCGAACCGGATCAGGCCGAAAATCTCTCCCGGCGTGACGACTTGTCGTTCGACGGCCCGGCAAACGATCCGGCGGGCGATGATCCCGGCGATCTGGGCCACCCGGAGGTTGCCATGCGGACCGGTCAGACCGACATCGACCCGCTCGTTGTCCACCGAGGCCTTGTCCTTGAAGGCCGAGAAGAATCGCCCCGGCCGATGCCGGACGAACGATACCGTCCCCCCGGCAGGCATCCGGTTGATATGGACGTCGAAGACCGACAGGAAAATATCGATCCGCCGGCTGCGACCGACGAATTCGTCGTCCTGTTCGATAACCCGCAACACCCGGCCGTCGGCCGGCGACACCAGGACCGTATCATCGTCGGGCACGGTTCGACGGGGATTGCGGAAGAAGCCCATGCAGGCCAGGCCCAGGAGAATGAAGATGATGCCGACAACCAACAGTGGCGTCAGATGGTGCCACGGGTATAATCCGGCCAGCAACACACCGGGAATCAGCGCTCCGGCGATGAACGGGTATCCTTCCGAGGCAATCCTCATTTGAACACCCGCTTGAATATCGCCGGCACGTTGCGCAGGTAATAGTCCAGGGTGAAACAGTCGTCAATGTCCTTTGCCGACAGCAGGGCAGTGATCCGCCGGTCGGCTTTCACCAGATCGCGGAAATTCCCATTCCCGCCGTGCGCCTTCATGGCGTTTTCCTGCACCAGCGCATAGGCCGCCTCGCGGCTGCCCGCCGGTCCGGCCAGTTTGAGCAGCAACCGCTGCGAGAACACCAGGCCGCCGGAGGTATAGATGTTTTCCAGCATCCGTTTCTCGTTGACCACCAGCTTGTCGAGGATGCCGATGAATTTCTGCAGGACGTAATCGATGAGGATGCAGCTGTCGGGGATGATGACCCGTTCGACCGAGCTGTGGGTGATGTCCCGTTCATGCCAGAGGGCGATATTTTCCATCGCCGCCAGGGCGTTGCCGCGCATGACCCGGGCCAGGCCGGCCACCCGTTCGGCGGTGATCGGATTCCGCTTGTGGGGCATGGCCGATGAGCCTTTCTGGCCGGCCGCGAACGGCTCCTGCAGTTCCCCGATTTCGCTGCGCTGCAGATTGCGGATTTCGGTGGCGAATTTCTCAAGAGATGAGGCCAAAAGCGCCAACGCGGTCAGGAAGGCGGCATGACGGTCCCGTTGGACGATCTGGGTCGAGACCGCGGCCGGTTTCAAGCCCAGACGACGACAGACCTTCTCTTCGATGACCGGGTCGAGGTTGGCGAAGTTGCCGACCGCGCCGGAAATCTTGCCGACGGCGATATCCTCGGCGGCGGCCAAAAACCGGGTTCGTCCCCGGGACAGCTCCGTATACCAGACGGCGAATTTCAGACCCAGACTGGTCGGTTCGGCAAAGACGCCGTGCGTCCGGCCGATGATCGGCGTCCGCTTGTGTTTCCGGGCCAGCCGTTTGATCAGCGCCAGCGTGCCGACGACCTTGGCATCGATGATTCGCGCGGCTTCCTTCAGTTGGAGCGCCAGGGCGGTATCCAGCACATCGGAGGAGGTCAGGCCGAAGTGGATATATTTCGACTCCGGACCGACTTGTTCGGCCACCGCGGTCAGAAAGGCGATGACGTCGTGATTGACCCTGGTCTCGATCGCCTCGATCCGCTTGACCTTGAAGCCGGCCTTCCTGGCAATGACGGCGACGGCCCGTTTGGGGATCACGCCCCGTTCGGCCAGGGCGCGGCAGACGGCCAGCTCCACTGTCAGCCAGGTTTGATACTTGTTCTCGTCGGTCCAGACCGCGCCCATCTCGGGCAGGGTATAGCGGGCGATCATATTATCCTTTGTTCACTTTCTCCCAGTCGGCCAGAAACTGCTTGAGACCGCTGTCGGTCAACGGGTGTTTCATGAGTTGCATCAGGACCTTGTACGGCATGGTGCAGACGTGCGCCCCCATCATGGCCGCCTCGATGACATGCTGGGTGCTGCGGACCGAGGCCACCAGTACTTGGGTCTTGACATCATAGTTGGCGTAGATGGTGATCAGCTGTTCGATCAGGTCCATCCCGACGTGGCAGATGTCGTCGAGCCGCCCAACGAACGGCGAGGCATAGGTCGCTCCCGCCTTGGCCACCAAAAGCCCCTGCATCGGGTTGAAAATCAAGGTGGCGTTGACCCAGATCCCCTCGGCGCTCAATGCCCGGATCGCCTTCAAGCCTTCCGGGATGGTCGGGATCTTGATGGTGATGTTGTCGGCGATTTTGGCCAGCTCCCGGCCTTCGCGGATCATCCCCGGGGCATCGACGGCCACGACCTCGGCCGACACCGAACCGGGCACCAGGCGGCAAATTTCCTTGAGGATATCCTTGAATGCGCCCTTTTCCTTGGACATCAAGGTCGGATTGGTGGTCACCCCGTCGAGTATGCCCATGTCCACGGCCTGACGGATTTCCTCCAGATTGGCCGTATCGATGAATATCTTCATGAACGTCTCCTTCTCAATAGTCCACGGCGATCAGGCACAGCCCGCCGGCCGGGGCGACATGCCGAATCGCGCGATGATCTCCGGCGGCGAACACCGTCCGGAACTGCCGCATGGTCATCCGACCCCGGCCGAGGTCAACCATCGCGCCGACCAGCGACCGGATCATCGTGTGCAGAAACCGGTCGGCCGTGATCTCGTATCGTCCGCTCTCTCCCTCCCAGACCCATCGCGACCGATAGACGAGGCACCGATTATCGGGTTTCCGGGAGGCGACCACGCAGAAGGTCGAAAAATCGTGTTCCCCCATAATCAGATCCGCGGCCGCCTCCATGCGCTTTCGGTCCAGGGGTCCCCGGACTTCCCATATCCGGCCATGCTCCACGACGGTCTCTCTTCCGCCGATCCGGTACTCGTACCGCCGGCAGATCGCATCGTACCGGGCATGGAACTCATCCGGGGCGTCTTCCGCCGCGCGGATCAATATATCACTCGGCAAGTGGAAATTCAACCCATCCCGGAGTTTTTTCGCCGGCAAGCGGCTGGCGGTTCGGAAATTGGCCACCTGGCCCAGGGCGGAAACCCCGGCATCGGTTCGCCCGGCGCCATACAGAGTCTCCCGTTTCCCGGTCAGTTTTTCGATGGCGGTCTCCAGTTCTCCCTGTATGGTCCGCAGGCGGGGCTGGTATTGCCACCCGGAGAACCCGGCGCCGTCGTATTGAATCGTCAGTTTGATGTTTCTCCCGGTCATCGGATCATCCCCCGGACAGAGACGATCAAGACCAGCGCCAGCGCGGTTGCGGCGAAGACGATTCCGTCCCGCCGGGCGAAATGGAGCGGGTGAAGCGAACTGCGCGGCCGGCCGCTGCGGTATCCCCTGGTTTCAATCGCCACGGAGAGCTCATCCGCCCTCCGGAGGGTCGAGAAAAAAACCGGCAGGACCAGGGACGCGGCCTGTTTTATCCGCGCGCGAGGCCCCCGGCCCGAGGCTCCGCCGCGAATGAACTGGGCCTTGCGAATCGTCTCGATTTCATCGGCCAGAACCGGTATAAACCGCAGGGCGATGAAGAGAATCATTCCCAAGTCATAGACTGGCACCTTCAGCCGTCGCAATGGTTTCAAAAGCGAGACGATCCCCTCGGAGATCGCCACCGGCGAGGTGGTCAACGA
>JAAZOE010000525.1 GCA_012797915.1 Candidatus Zixiibacteriota bacterium
GGCCCCCGTTGCCGCGAGGTTCCAGGATACGGTCGGCACCCGGGACCTCCGCCTGATCGGCGTTCATGATGCCGGCGATCTGTATCTGCCGATCTCGGCCGGCCTCATTTCCGACGGCTTCAATTACAGCGCGTCCGATCCCGAAACCAACAACCCCACCCGCCCCGTCACCTTCCCGACCGGCAGCCGTCGGGGGTACGTTTTCGGCAGCGCCCTGTGGGTGGGCGGCATCGTCGACGGCGACACCCTGGTCAGCGTGGCCATGGACGGCTGGTTGAATATCCGTCAGTTCTTCACCGAAGATCCGCGCGGCGGCACCCGCCGTATCGGCGATTACGCCGACGATGAATTCGTCTCCACGGCGGTCGATTCCTTTGCCCCGGTCAACTATCCGCCGTTGGGGGTGGCGCTGACCGCCCACAGTTCCAGCTGGGCCGATACGCTGTATGATAATTTTGTGCTCATCACCTATACCGTGCGCAATCTCCGCGATCGCCCTCTGGCCGGTGTCTGGGCTGGTTTGTACATGGACAACGACATCTACCACCAGGTCAATCAAACCATCGGGTACAACGATGATTGCTCCGGCGTGCTGGATACGCTTCTGTTCGACGACGACCCGGCCAGCCGGACCTTGATCGGCTACAGCTACGACAACGACGGGGATCCGGGCGAGAGCGCCTGGGATTCGACCTCCGTGGTCGACGCCATCTCCGTGCGGCTGGTGGAGGCAAGTGTCCCGATCGCCACGCGCAATTTCAACTGGTGGATCAACAACTACGTCGATTACTCCGATTTCGGTCCGCACCACCTGGGTACGCCGGAGGATCCGCTGCGCTTCTTTGCCGACAGCAACCTGGGATATCCGGTAACCGAGGGCGACAAATATTACCTGCTGGCCCATCCGGAAATCGATTACGATCAGATCGAGACGGCGGTGCACGATTCCTCCGAGGGCTGGCTGCCGCCGTCGACGGAGTCGGCGCTCGATCTCGCCAATGGGTATGACACCCGTTTCGTTTACTCCTTCGGCCCGTTCGATCTGGCGGCCGGCGATTCGGTTTCGTTTACACTGGCGATCGTCGCTGCTGACCGCCTCCATCGCGAGCCGAATGATTTTGCAACCTGGTTCGATCCGCTGCAGCCGGATGTCTTTCGCGACCGGCTGGATATCGGTTCCCTGATGCGGCAGCATCGCCGGGCCGATTCGGTCTGGAAGTCCGGATTGACGCTGCCCAACCCGGGTCCCCCTCAGGGACTGACGGTTGCTGATTACGGTGAATCTTCCGTGCGTCTGACCTGGTGGCCCTGCCGACGACCCGATCTGGCCGGGTACTACCTCTATGTACAGGGGAGTATGGGGCAATGGCTGCGAACCTCCCCCTATATGCTCACCGATACAACCGGCCTGTTCTATCCTCCCGACCCATCGATGGTGTACCATTTGGCGGTCGGTGCAGTCGATTCTCTGGGCCGAACATCCGGGGTCTCCGTCCAGGTCACCGTTCTTCCGGGGAGACCGCAACCGGTGGATAGTCTGAAGCTCCATATGGACGGCATGACCCCGGAGATATCGTGGATCCCGCATGATAATGCCGCTCCGCAGGCTTTTATCATCTATCGGTGCGTCTGGAAAGAACCGTATATCGCCTATGACTCCACGGCCGCCTGGAGCTACCGGGACCTGCGGGTGGAATCGGGAGTTCAGTACAACTACCGGGTGACGACCAAGAACCGGCTCGGCCTGGAATCGTATCCGGCCGGACCGGTGAACGCCATTCTGCTGGCCCGCGACCGGGGAACCTTGTTTTACAGCCTCAACCGGCCCGGACAACCCAACAGCGGACCGTTTCAGAACCAATATCTTGATGAGTTGTATCAATCAGCCGCCGATGTCGCGCCCATCGCCTGGTACAACCAGGCCGAGGGGACGATGGGATTGAAACAGATGGCCGATTACAGCCTGATCGTGCTCGACTGGGAGAAACGGGAAGACGGGCTGCCGCTGGGGATTGTCGATTCTCTCCGATACTATTTGAGCAACGGCGGCACGGCCGTCTTCATTCTTCTTTCCACCGAAAGCATTACCAGCACGCGGAAAGTCTATCGTTATGCCGCCGGGAGCTTCTTCCATGATATCCTTAAACTCGACAGCGCCGTCACCAACGGATACAACCTCCAAGACGGCGCCTTCCATGGTGATTTGACCGGATGTCAACCGGTAACCCCCGAGTACCCCGTCCTTTTGGCCGACACGCTCAAGTTCCGCACCTCCATGATCCCGGTCCACGGGTTTATTCCCATGGCCGGATACCTGTTCCCCACCGCCGAGGCCGAGCCGCTGTATCGGTACGTGTCGGCCTGCCCGGATTCGATCAGCCACGGGCAATGCAACGGCATCCGCTATGACGGAGATGACTATCGTTTCCTGTTGTTTACGTTTCCGCTGTCGCTCATGAAATCGGTCGGCGCGCGCCGGGCCTTGCGGCAGGCGTTGACAGACATGGGCGTCGACATGGGCTGCGGCGATATCTGCGTCGATGACGCCGTCACCGTCGGAGACGCCGTGACTTTGATAAATTATCTGTACCGGGGCGGGCCGCCGCCGGCGGTTCCGGCGCATGCCGATGTCGACGGCAGCGGCGCGGTCGATGTGGGCGATGCCGTGTACCTGGTCAATTTCCTCTTTCAGGACGGCCCGAGGTTGATATGTCCTCAAAGTCGATAATCGCGAGAGGAAGGGGAACAGGCGTTGGCAATCGATGGGCATCGTTGGGTAACAATCATGGAATGAATTTTGCATTCATGAAGATGTGATATATATTGAAGCGGGAGGCCTGGCGGCGGCGGGCGTCCCGTTATGCGCCGGACGGGGAATGATGGGGCATCGGCGGGCTATCGGCGCGGGAGGGTTCGGTCAGCGTGGGAATCAATCATCGCCATCGATGGTGGGTCATTGTCTCCCTGGCGGTATGGTGCGTCGTGGGGGTGATCGGCGCGGCCCCGAGGGAATCGCCCGATAAATCCTCCACACAGGACGCTACGCTCACTGACAACCGTCAGTTGCGTTTGACCGGTCTCCATAACGCCGGAGATCTGTACATGCCGTTCTCGGGCCCGGCCTTTGGCGATTGGTCCACCGATCCGGAAACGGAGGAATGTATTCATTATGTCAAATATCCAACGAATAGTCGCAACATTTATTGCTATATAGGGGCGTTGTGGGTAGGCGGGGTAGTGAGTGATGATACGTTGGTGTCCGAAGCCTATGATGAAAAATACGGATTCTGCGAGTTGGCCGCGGCTGATTCACTACAGGGAGGTATACTAAGGGTCGGGAATATCGCTGATGATGAATTTCTATCGGAAACCATAGGCCGTTCGACCGAACATGCGAGCGGTGTTCTGAAGATTGGAGTGACCGCGCATAGTTACACCTGGGCCGATACGCTTTACGATAATTTTGCCATCATCCAGTACGCTATCCATAATCGCAACGACCTGCCGATCAATGACGGTTGGATAGGTTTCTTTCTGGATAATGACGTCCATTTCGATTCGACCGAATCAGCCGGTCGCGACGATTATTCCGGGATGCTGGATACTCTCTTGTATGATGATGACCCTTCCAGCCGAGTATTGATTCCCTTCACTATCGACAATGACGGTGATCCGGTGAACGGTACCTGGGACTCAATCGCCGTCCGCGGCGCCATCTCAATTCGGCTCCTCGATGCCGATTTCACCATCAATCGTGAAAACTTCAATTGGTGGGTGCATTTTTATTATGATTGGTATACGGTCGAACATTTCGGTCCACGACGATTGGGCACCCCCGAGGATCCCCTGCGGCCCTTCGGTGATACCAGCACGTTCGGCATCGCGACCACGGATGAGATGCAGTACTACCTGCTTTCTCATCCGGAGGTAGATTATGACGCTTGGGAATTCGCGATCCATGATTCAGCCGATGGATGGTTGCCGGCGCCTCCATTGGATTCGGACTATTTTTTTGGTCCGGATACCCGCTTTTTGTATTCCTTCGGTCCGTTTGATCTGGCGCCCGGAGATTCGCTCTCTTTCACAATAGCCGTCGTACTGGCCGACAACATTCATCAGGAACCGACCGATTATGCCGCCTATTTTGATCCGCAAAATCCTTCCCTCTGGCGCAATCGGCTGGACTTTGGACCGTTGATGGAACAGCATCGCCGGGTCGATTCGGTGTACAAGTCCAACCTCATTCTTCCGAATCCCGGCCCTCCCCAGGGATTGATTATCACCGATTTTGAAGAATCTTATGCGAAGCTGTCCTGGTGGCCGAGTTGCCGTCCGGACCTGGCCGGGTATCATCTCTATACGAAAAGTCCTACCGGTCAATGGGTGCTGGCCCTGCCCGATCTGCTTACCGACACGACCGCCGTTTTCAGCGTTCCCGATCCCGCCCGAACCTATGAATTCGCGGTTGGTTTAATTGATACCCTGGGCCGACAATCGAAGCAGTCCATGCCGGTGTCGGTCGTTCCTGGTCGCCCCTATCCGGTCGAAAGCCTGACGGTTCACATGGACGGCGCCACCCCGGAATTATCGTGGACCACGCGCGACGACACCACCTTGCAGGCGTTCATGATCTATCGCTCCATTTGGAGGGGATCGTATGGGCTGTATGATTCAACGGTGACCCGAAGGTACCGCGATGTCGGTGCGGAATCGGGGGTTCAGTATCACTACAAGGTCACCGCCATGACCCCCGGCGGCCTGGAATCGGAGCCGGCCGGTCCGGTGACGGCGATTCCGCTGGCCCGCGACCAGGGGGTGATGTTCTACAGCCTCAACTACCCCGGACTGCCGAACGGAGGACCGTTTCAGAACCAGTACCTGACCGCGCTGTACCAGTCGGCGGTGGACATCTACCCGATCGGCTGGCATAATCATGCCGAGGGCATGATCGGCCTCAAACAAATGTCCCATTATAGTTTGATGGTTATTGACTGGGAGAAACGGGAGGATGGCCTGCCATTGGGCCTGACCGATTCATTGCGGTACTACCTGGCCAACGGCGGTAAGGCGGTTTTCATCCTCTTGGCCACCGAAACCATCACCGGTGGCGTCAAGACCTACCGCTACGGCGACGGGAGTTTTTTTCATGATGTCCTTAAGCTGGACAGCGCGGTGATGAATGGTTTCCGGATCCAGAATAATTCCTTCGTCGGCGATCTGGCCGGATGTGCGCCGCTGACGGCGGAGTATCCGACTCTTATGGCCGATACGATCAGGTTCCGCCCGTCCATGATTCCGATTATCGGGTATATCCCGATGGCCGGGTACCTCTATCCGACCGATGAGGCCGAATGGATTTACACCTATGTCTCCTCCAATCCGGACTCGAGCGACAACGGTCAATGTAACGGCCTCCGGTATCTAGGGGAGGATTACAGTTTCATCTTGTTGACCTTTCCGCTGTCACTCATGAAAGCGCCGGCGGCGTACGGAGCGCTGAAACAGGCCTTGGCCGACATGGGCTGCGACATGAGCTGCGGGGACATCTGTTTCGACAATCGCGTGACCATCGGCGATGCCGTCTATCTCATCAATTACCTGTACCGCGACGGTCCCGCGCCGCCGGAGATGCACGACGCCGATGTCGATTGCAGCGGGGCGGTCGATCTGGGGGATGTGTTGGCGCTGGTCAATCTGCTTTTCCGCGGCGGCGCCGGGTTGACCTGTCGCCCGTAACCCAAGCGGCGCGCTTCCGTTCTGAGCGGTCCATTTTGCCCGCCGATTCGACCAGCGTTATATATCTGCTCCCCACGCGCACCAAACTATCATCCTGAAGCGCCCGGGCCGCGGACAGAACGTCATGCGGTGATCGCTGCATCGCCCGGGCGATTGCCGACATCGATACCCGCCGAGATACGGTCAGGCGACGGATAATCTCCCCCCGAATCTGACGGAGGGAGCCCTGATACCGGGGACGGGAGGCCTGGCGCGGGCGGGAGGCAACGTTTCGCGGCAGACGCATCCGGCTGTAATCCATCAGGGCATTATGCCAATCACGGGCCTTGCCGCGGGGAATCAACGCCGTCGCAATTTCCTCCAGGTCGTCATACGGCAGATCGGCGGGAAGACCGAACTCATGCAGAATCACCCGGCGAACGTTGGTATCGATCGCCGCCAAGGGGCGGTTGAATGCAAACACTAAGATGGCATGGGCGGTATACCGCCCAATACCGGGCAGAGTCATCAAGACGTTCGGATTATCAGGGAGTATCCCATCGTATCGGGTCATCACTTCGTGGGCCAGCCGACCCAGAAAGATGGCGCGGCGGTTGTATCCCAAGCCGGACCAGGCGGCCAATAGTTCTCGGGATGAGGCTTCCGCCAGGCTGCCCCAGTCGGGCCATTTTTTCAACCAAGCGGCATAAGCCGGAAGAACCCGTTCGACCTGGGTTTGTTGAAGCATGATTTCGGCGACTGCGATGGCGTATGGATCCATAGTTTTTCGGAATGGAAATCCTTGGCCATGCACCCTATAGAAGCGGAGGATTTTGCGGCGAAAGGCCTTTATGTCATTGTTATTCAATAAATTAATCGCCTTCATTCTTCTCTGTCCTCGCCCGGAGGCGTGGCCAGCCTTTCCGGCCATCATTCGCAACCTGTTCTATAAGAATAAAATACGGGATTTTTATCCAAATTACCTGAAAATGATTAAATCATCTTGACAAAACATCCGATAGAACGTATTATATAACCAGTTAGTTAAACTAAATGGTTGGTTGTTATGGATCAGGAAAAGGATAAGATAGATTCCCGCAACAAAATACTCGAAGCCGCCGCGGAAGAATTCATCGAATTTGGTTTCTCCGGGGCGCGTGTCGACCGAATTGCTACCCGGGCCCATATCAACAAAGCGATGATCTATTACTATTTTTCCTCCAAGGAGGGGTTATACCAGGCGATCATCGACCAACATGTCGACCGCCTCGGGGACGAAGTCCAAGCCAGCATCACGGAAGCAGCTGATTTCGAGGAAAGCCTTCTGGCCATTTCCTCCATTTACATGGAGGTGTTCACCCAGCGGGCGCGGTATCTGCCGATTCTTCTGCGCGAATTCGCCTCCGGCGGCGGACGGTTGCGCAACTCCCTGCAACGGATGACCTCGGAGCGAGGTTTACCCGCGATGTTCATGCGGATGCTTGAGGAGGGGAAGAAGGCCGGACGATTCCGGGAAGGCGACAGCCGACAGGCGTTGATTTCCTTCATTGGTATGAATCTGTTCTATCTGTTGTTTGCCCCGATGGCCAACACGATTTGGGGGATACAGGATGAAGAAGCGTTTCGGAAACAACGGCCGCACGAGGTGGTGGAGCTGTTCCTGCGCGGCATCGAAAGGCGGGATCGTCATGTCGAGTAAATCGTCGGTGATCCGAATGCTTATCGCCCTGGTCTTGGCGGCGACGGTTATTCCATCCGCCCAGGCGACGGATCTTTCCCTGCGGGATGCGATCGCTCGCGCGCTGGCTCACGGCTACGGCATCCAATCGGCCGCGGCCGATTCCGCCGCCGCCGCCGACCGCCATCGGGCCGCGCGAACGCTTCGCTATCCCACCCTGTCGCTTGACGCGCGGTCGTTCTATCTCAGTTACGTCCCCAAGCTTTCATTGCCGTTCGCCACGATGGAACTGGGGACGAAGGAAAATTATCAGGCTGATGTCAAACTGTCCTTGCCGCTTTACACGGGTGGACGGCTGACCCATTCGATTGCCGCCGCCCGGCAGACCAGCCTGGCCGAATCCTCGCGGCTGGAGGCGGAACGGATGGCCGTCGCCGCCCAGGTTCGTCGAGCGTATTTCAATCTCATGTTGGCATCATCGGCCGTCGACATCGCCGCCGCCTCGCGGCAACGGTTGACCATCATCCGTTCGACGGTGCAGGATTTTTACGACAACGGCCTGGCCGATTCCATCGATGTCCTTGATGCGCAGGCGGCGGTGGTCAAAGCGGGCCGGGCGGCCGACCAGGCCGCTACCGGCCGCCGGAATGCGGCCGTCTCCCTGGCCACCCTGATCGGGACGCCCGACGATACGGCACTGACGCCGACGGAGCCTTTGTCCTACGGCGAACTGCCGGATGTGGAAACGCTGACTATTCCGGCCGACATCCCCCGTCCCGAGCTGAAACGATTGGATCATATCATCGCCGCCTCTGACCAGACCGCCGCGCTGGCCTTGGCCGAGTATGTTCCCACGCTGGCCGGATTCGGCGGGTATTCGGTCGGCAAACCGAACAAGGATATGTTTAACAAAACCTGGAACGATTATTTCAGCGCCGGCCTGAGCCTGACCTGGGACTTGAACCTCGGCCGGAAAACCGCCCGGAACGCCTCGGCCGCCCGGCAGACGGCCCGATCGGCACGTCTGACCCGGCAATCGTTACAAGAGTCTATGACGACTCAGGCGGTGACGGCCCTCAACAATCTGAAGCAGGCATATGCCACGTTGGGAACCGCCGCGGCCGAGCATGATATCGCCGGCCGCAAATTTAATCTTGCCCGGCAAAAGCACAAGGCCGGGGAATTGACGGTCAACCGCCTGCTGGAGATGGAGCTGGAGTTGACGGTTTCCGAACAACAAAACCGGTCGGCGGTCATCCAGTATTACCAGGCCTGGACCGAGTATCTGTATGCCATCGGTTCGTCCGATATTTATGGAGGTCTTCGATGAACAGAATCCTGATGATCCTCTGCGCGCTCCCGCTGTTGGCCGTCGCCTCCTGCGGCCGGAATACCGCCGTCCCCGGCGGTTCCGGTTTGATCGAGGCCACCGAGGTGACTATCTCCTCCGAAACCTCCGGGCGGATCGAGAGAGTATACGTCGACGAAGGGGATCGCCTTCTGCCGGGCGACACCATCGCCCTGATCGACACGGTGACGCTGTCGCTCAAGCTGCGTCAAGCCGAGGCGATGAAGGCGGCGGCGGAAACC
>JAAZOE010000526.1 GCA_012797915.1 Candidatus Zixiibacteriota bacterium
CCGGGGGGGGGGGGGGGGCGTTGTCAAGCGGTTTTCACAAAACAGGGGCGGGATAATTGTATCTGGCGGAGGCGCGGATAACCCGCAGGAAGTGGTCGGCTATTCCATGAACCAGGCGGAGACGCGGCCGACCGACAACAGCTGCAGGCGGCGAAAATACCCGGCCGGGGAGGCGGCCTCGGGAGCCGCCCGGCGGCTGATCGCCCGATCCGGCTCCACCACGCGGGAAACAAATATATCGATGAAATCCGGGTCGGTGATGATGGCCATCGTTTCCTGTTCGAAGCGGTAGCTGAAATAATCGAAATTCGACGACCCGGCGATGAGATATTTTCCATCGATCAACATCGCTTTCAGATGGGTCAGCCGTTCGGGGTACAACCAGAGGTCGAAATCGGATCGGGCGGCTTCCCAGCGGATGTACCCCTCAACGGCTTTCTTGTTGTTCGCCTCCGGCGTTACCACCGTGACGGTCACGCCCCGTTTGCGGGCCTGGTGCAGGTGGTCGCAGAAGGGAAAACTCAGATAGGGACTCTGGACATAGATCGATTCGGTGGCGCTGTCGATGAGGTCGAATATCGGCTGGAATCCGGCGGCGTTGCGGCGGCCATCGAGCGAAATCAGCCGCATGTCCCCGAAATCAGTCGTCCCGCCGAAATGCCGGCCCTCCCAGGTAACCAGAAAGTCATTGGCCAGAAAGCCGGCGGCTTCCTTGTGGTCGATCCGCAGCATCATATCGTGCCAATGGAAGTTGTGGTCGCTGAAGTTGATACCGCCGAGGTAGCAGACGCGGTCGTCGATGACAATGATTTTCTTGTGGTTGCGATAGGCGAACCGGCAAAGAGCAGGGCCGACCGGATTGACGAATTTGACCGCCACCCGGCGGGAAATCAGGCCGGCAATCATGGCGGCGGTGGCTTTGTCCTCGCGGCGGAGTTCGGAGTCGAAGAGATTCCGGGGAGAATAGAGGAATTTGTCGCTGAGAACGAAGCGGGTGTAGTGATCGACGACAATCCGTTTATCGACGGCGGGAGAGGCGGCCATGGCCTCGGCCAGGGCCAGCCCGACAGAATCCCCCTCGAACGAGAGAGTCTGGATATAGACCCGGTTTTGGGCGGCGGCGATGTCGGCTTTCAATCGGACCCAAAACGGTTCGGCATCGACCAGAAGTTCAATCTGCACGGGCATATCCCTTTGCCTGAATGTGACCTCAATCCGAGGATAATATATTGGACGACCGATGGCAAGCGGGGGACAGGCTCGAAAACCTTCCGCTAATAATGAGGAAACCATTGCCCCCGGCGGCCGTAGGATACTATTATTTCCGGATCGAAAACGTACCTGTCAGGAAGGCGATCAGAGGTGAACAGACCGGCAGAGGCAATTCAGCGGATTTCGGGGCCGAGGGGGCAAGCGAATATCTTTATAACCGGCGTCGTAATCGCTGCGGCGATTATGGTGAGCTGGTTTCCCACCTTCGGTTTGGCTGAACCGGTCGATGGCGATACAGCCACGATAGTTTCGGCGCCAAGACAAGCATACATGGCGATTGAGGGAACGATTACCGATGCGGAAACCGGCGAACCGGTGGAGAAGGGTACGGTACAGATTATCGGCCATACCACCGGGGGCATCGCCAACAAGGATGGCCGCTATCGGATCGTGGTGCCGGTCGGACGGTACCTGATCAAGGCGACGCATGTCGGTCATTATGCTCAGCAGGCGGAGATCGTACCGCCGACGGGAGAAGCGCCGTCAACCGGCCTGCGGAGCATCACCCGGGATTTCCAGTTAAAACCGCTGGTGATCGACATGGGGGTGCGGACGGTGTTTACCCGGGCTTATGACCCCGCCCAGAAAATCATCGCGTCGGCGATCGCCCATAAGAAGGATATCCTTTCGCGGGTTCACGACTATACGTTCAACGCCTATGCCAAGCTGGTGGTACGCAATGGCGAAAAGCCGGATTCGCAAAGCATCATGCTGATTACCGAAACCCACGTGACCTCCTATTGGGAACAGCCGGACAAATACAAAGAGGTCATCACGGCCCGGAAGCAGTCAGCCAATCTTCCAGCCGAAGGCAATCTGGTCGCGGTCGGGGGCCTTCTGAATTTCAACCGCAACCGGCTGGACCTGGGACCGTACAGCGTCGTTTCTCCCACCGCCACCGATGCCATGGATCACTACAACTACTACCTGTTGGATACGGTTTATCTGGACGACCGGGCGGTCTTTGAACTGGAGATTGAGCCAAAGAACGAATACGACCCGTTGTTCAAAGGGAAAATCCAGATTGTCGATTCCACCTTCGATGTGGTCATGGTCGATGTCGGGTTGAGTAAGGGAATCCGGGTTCCGATGGTGTCCGACTTCCGGTATTTCCAGCATATGGCGCCGATCGGAGGGGAGTCGTGGCTGCCGGTACAGGTCG
>JAAZOE010000527.1 GCA_012797915.1 Candidatus Zixiibacteriota bacterium
AACTCGGCCTGCCCGACAAGGACCGGGTGATGATCTGCAACGTGGCCTACATTCACAACCTGGCCCGCTTTTATTACAGCACCGACGACATCGAGGATCACCGCCGGGTCATTCAGCTGACGGTCAAGATTCTGGCGTCGCTCAATTACGATCCGGTGGTGGTGGAGATGCTCCGCCTGATGTATGTCGATCTGACAGGCGGGTACGATCAGCGCCTGCCGATCGAGGTGTTGGGCGGCAACATCCTGACCATCGTCGACATCTTTTGCGACAGCATCCCCCATACCGACCGCCTGTCGCTGGACAAACTGGATACGATCAAGAAGCGGCTCCGCGGCCTGGTAGGCAAACTGTTCCTGCCCGAGGTGGTCGAGGCGCTCATCGAAATGCTCAAGGAAGAGGCCCTCGACGTCACCGCCGGATTCCGTCTGGGCCAGGTGATGATCTACGCCGAGGACCTGTCGCTTTTGCAGCTGCTGGAACTGCGCCTGCGCAACGAGGGGTTCGGGACGGTATCGCATACCGCGTTGGAAGGGTTTCTCGATCTGTACCGCCGCAGCGAGCCGGATATCATCATCCTGGCCGTTCCGGGACATTCGGAACAGGCGGCCGCCTTCATCGGCCGGCTGAAAGAAGACGGCCTGGCCTTCGACCGCAAGCCGGTCTTTCTGCTGGTGGAACGGTCGGCGGTGGCCGATCTGACCTACCTCTTGGAGCGGGGGATCGAGGATGTCATCCCCGTCGACGACAATCTCGATCTGCTGGTGACCAAAGTCCGCAAGTTTCAGGTCCGCACCCATCAGGGGAAAAACGATATCGACGCCGGCCCGAGTTCCGGCGCCCGGGGACGGCTGGCCGATATGAATCTGATCGACCTGATCCAAGCCCTCGGGCCGGGACGCAAGACCGTCCGCATCACCATCCAGGCCGATACCGCCGACAGCCCGACCCTGGCCATCCATCTGGACAACGGGCGGATTGTCCACGCCGAGACGGAGGAACTGGACGGGGCCGCGGCCATCTACGAAGGCTTGGCCTGGACCGATGGTGCCTGGCTGGTGGAGCCGGTGACCGGCGAGGACCTGCCGGAAGCGAATATCCACGAGTCGAACGAGTCGCTGTTGATGGAGGGGTGCCGGCTGTTGGACGAACGGGTCAAGACCGGCCACCTGCTGTCGTAAGGGGCGGCGCTTTCTCCGCGACCACCCTATCGGCATAAGAAAAGCCGGGCGTCTCCTGCGGGGCCGCCCGGCTTTTCGTTCACGGTGAGCAAGAATCAGAACTGAACCTTCACGGTGAAATACTGGTTGGCGTCGAACACGTCGACGTCGGCCCAAGCATATTCGAACGTGAGTTTGGTTCCCTGGAACTCATAGGACAGGCCGCCGCCCAAGGTCAGGCCGTATTGCCACTTATCCTGGGACGAATAGTTATACCCGGCCCGCAGGCAGTACTTGTTGTCGTAGGTGTACTCGAATCCGCCCTGCCACATGTCCATGGAGTAGTTGTTGTTGATGAAATTCCCTGAGACCATGGCCTGGTTGACCCCTTTGGTGGCCGTGTAGGACATGCCCAGACTGAGCGAGCTGGGCAGGTCGAACGAGGCCGCCTTGGGCGTGACCGGCCGGTCGTCCAGAGTCCGGTCGAACCCGATGCCGCTGAACTTCATCTGCGGACCGTAGTCCTTGAGCGCCATCCCCATCTTGATCCCGTTCCAGCCGGGATCGTAGATGACGCCGGCATCGAAGGCGATGCCGGAGGCGGAGACTTCGAAAATCCGCTCATAGATGAACTTGCCGGTGATGCCGAAACTGACCCGGTTGGTCAGAATCCGGGAGAACGACATCGAGATGACCGAGAGCGACGGGCCGTAGACGCGGCCGGTGCCGTCGGGCTGGTCCTCGGTCGTTTCTTCCATGTCGCCGATGGAGACGATCTTGGCCGCCGCGCCGATGGTGCCCAAACCCTCGATGGTGTGGGCCACGCCGACGAAGTTGACGTTGATCTCGGCCAGGTACGGTTGATGGCTGAACACGGCCTCGGTGTTTTCGAGGTAGGCCAGTCCGGCCGGATTCCAGTAGATCGCTTAGATCCCCTGCACGTCCGCCAGGATGGCCCCGCCCAGGGCGGTGCCGCGGGCTCCGACCGGGATGCGCAGCTCCTGGGCCCCGGACGTGCCGATCCGCCGTTCATTCCCCGCGGTAGCCGGGCTGAGGCTCGCCACAAGGAGAATCAGCGTCAAAACTGCTATCTTCGCTTTCATTGCGTTCATCCTCCTTGTTTAGTAAATGTTGAGGACTTCGGCTTCGGTGAAGATCGCCACCTTGCCGATCTTCTGCCCGAATCCGGGAGCGTCCACAACGTAAATGTAAATGCCGGAGGCCACCGGCAGGCCCTGCTCGGTCAGCAGATCCCAGGTGGCCAGAGCCGTCGAGGGATCATTCTTGTCGATCGTCCGGACATGATCGCCGGCGATGTTGAAGAGGCTGATCTTGCAAACGGCCGGCAGGTGATGAAACCGCAATTGTTTGCTACCCGGATTGGGATCAAACCTGCCGTACAGGTACAGCGGATTGGGAACGGCCTTGATGGCTTCCAGATCGACCGCATTCGATGTCTGCGTGGCCACGAACGCCGCCGACGAGAACGTGAACGTATCGGCCACCTCAATGATCTTGGCCGTGGTGAAACGAACGATCGTGCCGATCGCCGGCGCTGTCAGGGCTCCGGAATTGTCTGCGAAGATGATGCGTCCGATCCGGAAATCATCGGGATAGACGTACGCCGGCACATCCGGCGCCGGTTCCTCGTACGGTTGTTCCCAGGGATAGAGCCGGTCGCCGAAACTCCAGCCGCCCGATCCGTCGTCGTCGAGGAACGAGAAATTGATGCGCACATCGTCGGATGGGTCGTCGGGCGTACCGATACCGATATTCCAGACTTCAAACGGCGCCAGGTTCGGCATCAGCGCGTCCGTGTTCCAATCGTAATACTGGGACGAGTCCGCGGTGAAGCGGAATTCCCAGTCGTAGGTCCCGATCAGGCCCCGCCAGTTCAACCGCGTGAAATCGTTGGCGGCGTCGGATTCGACGTACCAGTCGCGCGTCGAATTCAAGGAGTACATGACGTTGTCCGGCGGAACGATCGGTCCCGAGGCGCCAGCGACCTCCTGGATCTTGGTGACACCGGGATCCGGGCCCTTGACCTTGATCAAGAGACCATCGAACGTCAGATACTCATCGTCGCCGGAAATGTTGAATTCCTTCCAGACCAGCGTGTCTCCGGTGGTCGTGTTGAACATATTCCAGTAGATCGTGATTGTCGTATCCACGATCGTCTCGATATCCGTCGAATCCAGGACCGTTTCCACGCAAAGGACCGCGGTCCAGGCGTTACTGAGGGTATCGTAGAAAATCGCGCAGGTGTCGGTCGTCACCGAATCATGCGTATAGAACGTGGTGTCCTCGGTGATGGCAATCACCGTATCCTCGCCGAACACGACCATGTAGGAATCGCCCGTCAGGGCCAACGGATCCAGCACCATCGGCAAGACCTGCCCGTCGGATGGGCCGACGTGCTCAACCGCCAGCGTATCATGAGCCTCAATCGCGGGGTGCACTCCGGCCAGCGGCGCCTGCGGCGTGACTTTCACGACGGTCTGGCTCTCCAGGAAGCGATCGCCGTTGGGCACCAGCTTATCCTTATAGTAGTAGCCGAAGGAAAACGCCGTCACCCGGTAGTAATAGTCCGAGGCGTTTCTCAGCTTGCCGCTGCCGAGCCGGTTCACGGTCGCCGTATAATGATAATTCAGGCCGGTGTTGGTTACCACCCGCTTGATATCCGGCAGGACCAGACCGGTGGTCATATCCTTGACCGAGTCGACTAAAGCCACATCGTTGTCGTTGACGACGTCGTACGTGGCCAGTTCGGTCCACGGACCAGCCGAGGATTCGCCCTGCCACACGGTGTAGCCCTCAAAAATATAATCGCCGGGATCCACCTCCGAGGTGTCGGTCCAGGTCAGGGTCACCTCGTTGGGCAGAACCGCCGCCGTTACCACCGGCTTGGCCGGCGGCTTGGGCGGGTTGAACCCGTTCTCGTACAACTGCTGGGCGAAATCATCCAGCTGTTTCATGACCTCGATGGAATTGATCTCGTTGGCTCCCTGGCCGACGATGATGGCGGCGTAAATTTCCGTGCTGTCCCCCGGCCGGAAGGTAATCGGCCCGGTGGACATCATGAACCGCCGGTCGGCCGGAGCAATATCGAGATCGCCGGTTCCCGCCACCGGGTCGCCGGTGAGGACATAGGTCAGGGTATCGCCTTCATAAACGTAGGGATCGCCGGTCCGGGTCAGTCCGCGCATGTAGTTGTACGCCTGCGTGAAGTTATCGGGATCGGTGCCGTTGATATACTTGTTGAACGAGGTCATCCCCATGTTCCGGTATCCCCACAGGGTATCGCCCCACATCAAACCGTAATCGCCGGGATTTCCGGTAAAGATCAACGGCCCCTGGAAGAAGTCGACCCCCAGACAAGGCGTCGTTGACCCGTACTGCTGGTCGTCATCATCGGCGTTGTATATGTACCCGACGCTCAGCATCGTATCGCAGCCGACATAGTCGTCACCCGAGCCGCCCAGATCGGGGTCGGTCCAGATGGAGAAATAGGCGTCCTGCAGGGTGTTGCCCCCCTTGTTGAATATCTGAAACTGCAGGATGACGATATTTCCCAGGGCGCCGGTCCGGGTGAAGGCGAACACGTTTTGTTTGATCTCCAGGCCCAGCGGTGCGGTGGAACCGGCATCCATGGTATGCGAGGTCGGGTCGGCATCGTTGCAGACCGACCAGAGCATTTGGTCGCCGCTCATCTTGGGGATGGTATCCCCCGCCGCGGTGGTATCCCACGGCGCCCCCTGAGCGATGGCATACGCCAGGTAATCCTCGTACGCCTGGTTGGGATTGCCGGCCAGGCTGTCGCCGTACAGCTTGTAGACCTTGAATTCCGGCCGGTCGGACAGAAACGTTCCGCCCTCCATCGGGCCGGGAACGTACTCGGTGCTGTACTCGGAAATGGTGACCCGGGTCTGCCCGGTGGCGGAATCGACC
>JAAZOE010000528.1 GCA_012797915.1 Candidatus Zixiibacteriota bacterium
AAACCTATGTCTGTCACTTCAACCGTCCGCCGGAACGCGGTTCTTGTGCTTTTCGGCCTCATGCTCGCCGCCCCGGCCGTGGGCGGCCAAACTGCCGTTATCCCGATCACCAATGAGCTCTCGTTCTACAACAACCTCGACGACGCCGGCAAGTCCCGGGGCCGAACGTTGCAGCTTGTGTCGATCAACAGCTTTCATCTCCTGACCGATTTTTCCATCGAGGTGACCGGCGATTACAACTGGGGCCTCGATCCGTACGAGAAAGAGGACTATTATCTGGAACTGTCGCTGGTCAAGCCGGTGTATAAGGCGATCTCGGTCAACTATCAGCGGATTTATGGGACGTTCGTTCCCGAACCGATCAACCAGTTCGGGGTTCGAATATCGCTGTTCCGGTAACGGTCGGATGGCCTTGTCGATGGATTTGATATCGGGCGCGCCGCCGCCGAGGCGGCGGCGCGGAGCTTTAATTACTCATGGAGGTCCGGCCGGCGGACGGTTTCGATATACCGGTCGATATCATCGTCGATGATCGGTCCCTGGTGGGGACAGATCCGTTCCGGATCCAGCCGTTCGATTAGGTTGAGGGCGTGGAGAAGGGCCTTCTTGGAACCGGCGGCGCCGGTCACCGGCGGAATCATCGCCTGCCACGAAAGGGGCGGCGCGAACAGGTTCCAGTCGCCGGGAATGTACCCCAGCAGATTGCCGGCAAAGACGGTCTTGGTCCGGCTGTCATACAGGAACCCGGCGCCGATAGCCGGCAGGTCGGGGGTGGCGTAGAAGTCGATGGTCCGGCCGGACTTCAGGATGATGCTGTCGCCATGGTCCAGCGGGATGATCGGGGCGAGGCAGCCATAATGACGGACGGAATCGACGACGGTCGCGGGGGCATAGAGGCGGACGCTCCGTCCGGCGCATTTTTCCGCGTGGGTCAGCGCGGCGCATCGCTGGGGATCGTCGTGGTTGACGGCGATATGGGCGATCCGTTCCGGCGGGAGCAGCGATTCCACTTTTCCGCAGATCAGCTGGTGATGCCGGGGGGCGGAGGAACCGGGATTAATCAACACGGCCTCGTCGCCATCGATCAGCAGATACGGGTTGAGGGATTGTCCCGAGGTTTCATCGACGCTACCAATCCACCAGATGCCGGGGACGACCGCGTGGGCTTTATCGATTTCGTATTTCTTTCGTTCGACCAGGGAAACGGGTGACTGAACGGCTTCCATAACCACTCCTGAGTTAGACCGACTCTGATTTGATTATCGGTCAAATCGGGGGAAGGTTAACAAGGCGGCCGGGGTTGCGGGAAGTGTGGATGAACCCAAGGGTATTGTCAGTTGCTGAAAAACTATGGGTCTTTGGCAGGGAAAACTCCCAGCCGATGAGTATCCTCCGCGGCGGACCGGGCACAAGGGGTCATTCGGTTTGGCCTATGGCTTGGGGTAGAGAATAACCGCGGCCGGCTGGTCATCGCGGAGGTAGGCGATATGAACGCCATCGGCCAGACGGGCCAGGATCATGGCGTACAGGCTTTTAACATCCCGCGGGTTCTGATTGTCGACCAGGCGGATGAGATCGCCCTGGCGCAGGCCGGCGGCATAGGCCGCCTTCAGCGAATCGATCCCGGTGACCCGGAACAAGCCGCCCTGGTCTTCGGTCACCGAAAATCCCAATTGCCCCCCGGCGGCCGGTTGCCCGATGATTCGGCTGAGGCCGACTCGGCGGGGCCGCATTTGTTCCGGGGGCTTGGTCAGGGCGACCAGGTCGGAGCGGACCGGCTCGGAGGCGATTCTGGCCGCCAGGGTGTTATCGGGCGACAGCGGCCAGCGGTTCCAGAGGTGATTGAGGACGACATCCCGGCCGGGGGCGCGCCGCCTCCATTCATCGGATCGGTAGACCGCCATCACCGAATCCGGATCGGCGAAATCGGCCAGGGCGGATAACGCCAGCAAGTCGGCCAGGGCGTCAAACCGTCGCGGCGTCTTCTGCAGCAGGGGGTGAATAGCCAGATACCCTTCACTGGCGCCGGGAACGAAGACCTGATTGAGGAGCCGTCGCGACACCTGCTGAAACAGGGCCAGAAGATGAGACAGTCCCTGCGGCACGGCGATGATCCGATCGCCGTTTTTTTTTCCGGCCAAAGGGATGGTCAGCGGGTCGGAGCAGCCGTAATCGGGAAAATACTTCACCAGATAGATATCGAACTGCGGTTCGAGCCAGGAAATCCCGGCATAGAGGGACAGGCGATCCAGCACGGCCAGGCCCTGCCGGTCCCAGAAGGTTTTCAGCGATTCGGCTTCGGCGGCGATGGAGGCGCAGGCGGCCAGGGCGCTGTCCCGGGTCGGAAAATCATCTGGTGACAGCGCCGTCATGTAATCGTAGTTGTCGATGATCATTCGCACCTGCGGCAGAGAGTCGCTTCGCGCCGCCAGCGGTGCGGCGGTCAGCAGGATCAGGACAAGCAGACCCGGCCGACATATTTTGGGACAACGACTCGCCATAACTCCTCAGACGGTCGTCGGGGGGATGGATATATCCGGCGCCGAGGGTCCCGGTTCGGAGGAAGGAACGGCGGGCGCGACTTCCGGATACAGATGTTGTTGAAGGCGGAAATAAAACCCGGTCATCATCAGGCTGATGGCCGAGCCGAGATAGCCGTTGATCAAATACAGAACCAATAAACCGGTCGGTACACCGAGCAACAGGGCCAACCAGAAGTTGAAAAGGCCCAAGGCGATGAACGGCAGGGAAACGACCAACAGAGTCAGGACGGCGAAAATCGCGGCGGCGATGATGATGCCGAGGTAGATAAGGAAGATGATGATGGTCGTGCCGGGGGTCCGCGACAGCCAGGAGAAGCTCTCGCCGATGCTGTCCATGACCGGCCGTCGCTCCAGCACGATCATCCGCTGGGTCAGCATATAGGTGATGGTCCAGACGTACAGCCCCGCCAGGAAGATCGGGATTAACAACAGGAGCGACAGGAGGCCGATGGCGAGGGCGATTACGAAAGCGACCACGCCGATAATGACCAACACCAGGACCAGGGCCAGAATCATAATAAGAAACAGGATGGCCGCGCCCAGCATCGACCAGAAGCGGGCCATACCGGTCTGCCAGGATTGGCCCAGGCGGTACGGTTCGCTCCGGTGGAGCCGAGCGGCGGCGTCGATCAGGGCCCCTTCGGCGATGATGCGCAGGATGAAGAACACCAACAGCAGAATCAGGACGAAGGCGGCGATGGACAGGATCAGAAGGGGATGCCGGAGGACGAAATCGCCGATTTCTTCCCAGTCGCCGGCCCTGTCGCCGACGTTGAAGGTGGAGACGCCCATCGTGAGAAAGCCCAACAGCCAGAGCGACTTGTGTTGCCAGGCGCGGGTGAAGGCCGTGGATACGATTTCACCATAGTTCATGGATATGTATCTACGCCATCGGCGGGGCGCTGTCAACCAAAAAGCATCCCCGCCCGGAGCGTGAAAACACCGATGAATCGCGGCCGACCGGCGTATATCTGTGGTATCGAGGGACAGCGAGAGCGACTTGGCCGAAGCGAGCACACCATTCGGAGACCTGCGTATGGAACAGTACGACCTGATCGTCATAGGTTCCGGCCCGGCCGGCGAAAAAGCGGCCATCCAGGCGGCGCAGAATCACAAACGGACGGCCGTGATCGAGACCCGGGGGGTGGTCGGCGGCGTCTGCGTGCACACCGGCACGCTGCCGTCGAAAACCCTGCGGGAGACGGTGCTGTACCTGGCGGGGCTCAAACAGCGATCGGTGTATGGAGTCGTCTGTACCGTCAAAAGCGATGTCACCGTCGGCGAGCTGATGTACCGCACCCGCCACGTCATCCAGAACGAACTGGAAGTCATCCACAACAAGCTGATGCGGCACGGGATCACCGTCTTGAGCGGCCGGGGTCGTCTGGCCTCGGCCCACGAGGTGGAGGTTGTTGACGCCTCCGACGGCGCGCGGCCCTTGTCGGCCGAGGCGATCATCATCGCCGCCGGTTCCCGGCCGTTCCGCGATCCGACGGTCCCCTTCGACGACCGGCTCATCTTCGACAGCGAGACCATCCTCAATCTCGATCGCATCCCGAAATCGCTGGTCATCGTCGGCGGCGGGATCATCGGCTGCGAGTACGCCTGCATTTTCGCCCACCTCGGGGTGGCCGTGACGCTGATCGATTCCAAACCGCGCTTGATTCCGTTTCTGGACCACGAGATCTCTGACGCGCTGACCCACCTCATGCGCAAGGTCGGCATCAAGGTGATTCTCGAGGACCGCAAGGAGGCGCTGACCGCCGCCGACAATCAGGTGACGATTGCCACCCGGGGAGGGCGGACGATCACGGCCGAAAAGGCGCTGTTCGCCACCGGCCGGGTCGGCAATACGGTCGGCATGGGTCTGGACAGGGTCGGGGTCCCGGTCGATGAGCGGGGCCTGATCGTCGTCGACGAAAACTTCCACACCGGAGTGGAAAAAATATATGCGGTCGGGGATATCATCGGGTTCCCGGCCCTGGCCTCGGTGTCGATGGACCAGGGACGACTGGCGGCCCGGCACGCGTTCGGCCGTTCGGAGACGCGGCTGAACACGCTTCTGCCGTACGGCATCTACACGATTCCGGAAGTATCGATCGTGGGGGAGACGGAGGCCGGACTATCCGGCCGCGGGGTTCCCTATGAAACCGGCACGGCCCATTTTTATGAGCTGGCCCGGGGGCAGATTGCCGGGGATCATGACGGGCTTCTAAAGCTGATTTTCTGTCCGCATACGCACAAGCTGTACGGCGTGCATATCATCGGGCAGGATGCCGCCGACCTGGTTCATGTCGGCCAGGCGGTGATCTCCTTCAACGGAACGATTGACTTCTTCGTCGATACGGTCTTTAACTTCCCGACGATGTCGGAAGCCTATAAGGTGGCGGCCCTCAACGGCCTGGCCAACCTCCATGCGGCCGACGGAAGCCCCCGGATAGGTATTGACAGGAAGCGGAAAATGTCGTAGAATGCCGGTAGCTGCGGCGGCCCGCCCAGGCGGCGCCGGCCGGAGCGCGGTGTCTTTGCAGGAGATGTTCGATGCAAGGCAGCAGGCTCTATGTCGGGAACCTCAAGTATAGCGTAACTAATCACCAACTGAGAGGACTTTTCGCCGGATACGGCCAGGTGAAAAGCGCCAACGTCATCGAGGGAAAGGGCTTCGGCTTTGTGGAGATGTCCACCCCGGAAGAAGCCCAGAAGGCGAAAGACGCTCTCGATGGCCGGGAATTCGACGGTCGCAATCTGAAAGTGGATGAAGCCAAACCGCCCCGAAGCCGTGAAGATCGGGGTCGATCGCGCGGTGGTCCGGAAAGATATTGACATTGTTGTCGAATGACCGCGAGTGACCATCGTCACCTTCCATCTCCACAACGGTCGTATCGCCTGACGGGAGCGACGGCGCCGAGAATCCGGCGGCCGTCGAGGGTGACTTTCCCCAGCCGGGAGGGCGATACGGTCCCTGCCGCCGAAATGAGCAATTCGGCTTGACAGGGTGGAGCGGGTGTTATATAGATGAAGGCAGTTTTTCCATAAGGGTACCCTATAATGTTTTCCTGTGAGAGGCCCCACAGGCTGTCCTGCTTTCGCCTCCCCAGAAACATTATGGATCACTGAGGACTCATATCTGAGGAGTGCGTGATGCCAGGCAGTCGCTTGTATGTCGGGAATCTGAGCTATTCCGTCACGGCCGACCAGTTAAAGGACCTGTTCGGCCAGTACGGTGAGGTCGTCAACGTCAACGTGATCGAAGGCAAGGGATTCGGATTCGTCGAGATGGCCAGCGGCGATCAGGCCACGAGCGCCAAAGAAGCGCTCAATGGTACTGATTACAATGGCCGGACGATGCGGGTCGATGAGGCGCGTCCGCCGAAAGCCCGCGACGATCGCGGCGGCGGTGGCGGCGGTCGCCGGGGCGGCGGCCCGGGTCGTCGCTTCTAAGCCCTTCGCGGGCCTGCCCGCGGACAGTTAAAAAAGTATCAGTTATAAGGGGGTCGAGCAATCGGCCCTCTTTTTATCTCTGGAGATGGTTCCAGAATAACGATTGGCGGTCGGTTTCAGTCCGCGGCAATCGTTTGAGGGTGTATCGTTGACGGACAGGTGAGACCGGTCCGACGGTAATCACTCCAGGCCGATATCGGCAAATCCCATCCAGGTAAGCGTGAAATCGAACCAGGCGGTACCGGCCGACCGTCCGGCGACATTGTCCCGATTCTTGATATCTTTCCAGCCCGCATCAACAGAGAAGAACAGGTGATTGGCGGCATAACCGGCCAGTGGGAGAAATCCCCCCGCGCGCAGGGCCACAGCGGTTGTTTTTTCGACCACCCCGGTCGGAAACGGCTCATCATAATCGCCGGTGACGGCCATCCAGGGTTCATCCCAGGAAGCGTGCAGTGATCCCTGGCCATAACGGCAGTAAGCCAGTTCGCACTCGATCCACATTATCCGGTCCGGCCAGAACCGGGCGGTCAAGGCCACCGAGTCGGCATCCGGCCCCAGAGGATGCCCCAGCGGTTTGTTATGGTACAGATACCGGTTGCGGGGATACACTTGATGGTAAGTGCGATTGGTCAGGCGGACATATTCGAGGCGCAGATCGGGGAGCCATGAGCGCATCCGCCCGGCCCTGAACAGACCCGCCATCAGGCCCCATTCATCCGGTTCCTGATCCCCCTGGGACTTATCGTCCAACTGGAAATCATCGATGATCGCCTGGCCGTACAGAACCGTGCCCCATCCCGGCAGGGCGGTGACATCAAATCCCACGATGGTGTTGTCGTCGGTTTTTTCATTCATCTGGACGCCGTGGAAAATCTGGAGGGGGTTGAGGTAATACAGTTCCGGCGAACGTCCCTCACCGCCAAAAAGGATTGTCTCCGTGATGCCGATCCGCAGCCGGCGGTGGAGTCGCAGGTCAAGGCGATGGGCGGCCAGATAGCGGTTGTCGTTGAACGCGTAATCGGGAAAGCGGATCCGATCGAGGCTGTCGGGGCGGCTTTTATCCAACCGGGCGAATAAGAAATGAAAGGCCAGCCGTCCGGTGCGGTAGGAGGCGGCCAGCAGATCGAGCGGGTCGGCGGTTTCGGACAAGATCAGATTCACCGGCCGGGGACCCCAGACCGGCCGGAGTCGTCCGAGGGTGACGGTCACCTTGTTGCCGGTATAGGACAGTGCGGCCAAGGCGGTTTCGCCGGCCAGGCCGCGATATTTTTTACCGGTGTAGGCCGGGTCGAGCGCCCGGGCGCGATCCAGCGAGAGTATCGCGAAGGCGCCGAAGTTTTTTGCCGGGCGGAAGGTCATCCCGCCGAAGAGGGAGGGAAGATCATCGGCGCGATGGTGCCTTTCCGCCCGGTATCGGATTGATCCCAGAATGAAGAGGTGAGCGAAATCGATTCGCTCGGCGTCGATCGCCCGCACCGAAGGGGGGGGGTCGTCGCCGAGTATGGCTTTGCAGGTTTCCAGGGAAAACGGACCGACCGAAGGGTAACGGGTCAACTCCAGGTCGACGGCCATGGCGCGGAACATGAGGTCATAGGTGATCGAGAAGGGGGCGTATCCTTCGGGGCAGACGACATCGGCCGCGGCCGCCGCCGGCAGCATCACCTCCAGCGCGACCAGCGCCGGCAGAAGTTTCGAGAATCCCATTCTCATCGTTTCTATCCGCGCGTGCGTCCGCGGCCGGTCACGAAGCGCCGTTGCGCTTCAGGACGGCGGGGACGGTTTTCATCAGAATCTTGGTATCCAGCCAGAGCGACCAGTTGTCGATGTACTGCAGATCGAGTTTCATCCAGTCTTCGAAATCGATCCGGTTGCGGCCGTTGACCTGCCAGAGACAGGTCAGCCCCGGCTTGACGGCCAGCTTGCGCCGCTGCCAGCGGTCATAGGCGGCAACTTCTTTCGGCAACGGCGGCCGCGGCCCGACCAGCGACATCTCCCCTCTGAGGATGTTGATCAACTGCGGCAGTTCATCGACCGAGGTCTTGCGCAGGATGGTCCCGACGCGGGTGATGCGGGGATCGTTGGCGATCTTGAAAACCGGTCCGGACATTTCGTTGCGGTCCCGCAGCTGTTCCTTCAGCTGCTCGGCGTTGGGCACCATGGTGCGGAATTTGTACATGAGGAACGGCTTGCCGTTTTTTCCGCTGCGGGTCTGCCGGAAGAAGACCGGCCCGCCGTCTTCGAGTTTGATGGCGGCGGCGGCGAGCAGACCGACCGGCACGGCCGCGATAATGGCGACGGCTGCCAGCAGGCGGTCGAGGCAGGCCTTGACGAACAGCCGCAGACGGTCATCGGGGGCCGACGAGTAGACAACGGCCGGGAAATCCATGAATCGGGTCGGGTTCGGCCGGGAGATGGACGGCAGGTAGAAGTCGGTCAGGAGACAGACCGCCACCCCCATCTCCTCCCCCACCGCGAAAGCGTGGGTGGTTAAGGGAAGGTCCTTCGGTTCGACGGCGATGATGATATAATCAACCTGGTTGCCGGCGATATAGTCGGACAGGCCGTCGGGATGTCCCAGAAGGGGCAGGTCGCGGTATCGCCACAGGCCGGTGCGGCGGTAATCGAGGAAACCGATAACCTGAATCCCCCAATGCGGATTATCGCCGATGCGGTCGGCGACGTCGCGGGCGCGGGGGCCGGTGCCGATAATCAACACTTTGCGGACCGAACCGCCTTTTCGCCGGTACTGGCGCAGCGCCGCCGCCAACGACAGTCGAAACAGAGTCAGGGCGGCCAGATCGGCGGCGAAAAAGATCAGGACCGTGTGGGCATCGAGCGGGATGGTCGTGAAGAAGATAACGGCCGTGAAGGCGAAGAATGCCTTCATCAGGCCGCGCATCAGTTCCTTGAGAATGACGCCGAATGATTTGAGCCGGTAATAATACGATTCGGCCGGCCAGTAGAGGGCCACGCCCCAGAAGGCGATGGTCATGACCAGAAGCAATCCGGTTTGCGGGATGGTCAGGACGACCTTGTTGACCACGATCACGGCGATCAGGGTGATATAGGTGAGGACCAGGTCTCCCAACAGATTCAATCGCCGCCAGAAATTTTGTCGTTCGCGGAGCATTATCGTTCCTCCGGCAGGCGGGTGAGGGCGTTCATAGTGCGACTGTTTCCCCTTTTATCGAACATGACGTTCTCATCTAATCATCGGCCGCGACCGTATCACTCTTGAGGTCGTAGAAGTCCAAAAATCCGGCCAGGGTATCGACCATATGCTGCAGGTCGAGAATGCTCACCAGATGATGGCACGGCAGGCAGATGGTGTCCGCCTCGCGTGCGTCCGTCGGCCGGGAAAGGAAGGAATAGTTGGCGGCCGTCTCGATTCCGGCCTCGGCCAGATGACGGCGCAGGGCGGCGGCCGAGAACGGCGCGGCATCCTTTACGCGGACGGAATACCCCAAGTACAAGACGTCGTCGATCACCGGCGGCAGGTCGATCCACCGGCGGAAGCGACGGAGGCGATGATTGAGGAAGCGGACGTTTTCGCGGCCGGCGGCGACCATCCTTCGGGCGGTCATCACCGCCGGGGTCGGCTCGGCCGGGGCTGCAGGCGACAGCGCGATCGGCCGCGTCGAACACATTGTCCGGACATCCCCCTTGACCAAAACGAAATCCAGCGCGAAGGACGGCGGGTGAGACGCGTTCATGCCGGACTCCTTTGCCAACCGCGATGGTCATCGACGGCCGGTTCGAGGCGATGCTTGGGGGACAGCCTCTCCAACTCCGCCTCGACCATCAACGAGACCATGCCCTCGAACGTTACCTCCGGCTCCCAGAGGAATTTGTGCCGGGCGCGGGAGGCGTCGCCCAACAGCGGAATCGTCTCCGGCATCGCCTCCGCGGAGGCCTCGACCTCGACATGATCGCGACAGTCCAGACCGGCGGCGCCGAACGCCGCCCGGCAGAAATCCTCGAGGTCGTGCAGTTGCCCGGTGCCGATGACGTAGTCATCGGCGGTTGGATGCTGCAGCATCATCCAGAAAGCCCGCACGTAGTCGCCGGCGTAGCCCCAGTCGCGGCGGAGGGCCAGCGTCGGGAGAACCAGCTTTTCCTGCAGGCCCAATTTGACGGCGGCGGCGGCGCGAGTGATCGTTCGAGTGATCCGGTCGCGGCCGCAGCGGGGGGATTCGTGGTCGAAGAGGATGCCGTTGCAGGCTTTCAGGTCGTATTTATCGCGATAGGCGGCGGTGACCAGATGGCCGTGCAGTTTGGCCGCCCCGAACGGGGTGATCGGGCGGAACGGCGTCTTTTCCGTCTGGGGGTATTCGGCCGGTCGACCATAGATATCCGAAGCCGAAGCCTGGAAATATCGTATCGCGGGATCGACCATCCGGATCGCCTCCAACAGGCGGATGACCCCCAGCCCGCCGATTTCGGCGGTCATGGCCGGCAGCCGCCAGCCGCCATCGGCGGCCGACGGACAGGCCAGGTTGTAAATTTCCTCCGGCCGAACCTTGGCGATCAGCTGGATGAGCGAGAGCTGATCCAGAAGATCGGCCGGATACAAGTGGATGCGATGCAGGATATGGTTGATGCGGTCGAGCCGGTCCTGGGAGGAGAGGCGGACCGTCCCGTGGACGTTGTACCCCCGCGACAGCAGGAATTCCGCCAGATAGGAACCGTCCTGACCGGTGATCCCGGTAATCAGCGCTTTCATCCGCTCGTCTCCTTCATCGGTATCCTCACGTCTCTGCATCTCCATTCCGGCGACGATCGCCGCCGATGTCAGTTACTGGGGGTTTAGCAAGGGTGATGCCGATGAAAAGAACAATCGGTCAAACTTGTAACACATTATTCGGCAATGGATTGCGGCGAACGCCACGGGGGGCGAACTTTGAGGATCCGGCCTGCGATGGCCGGATGCGGCTCTTTTTATCTCTGAGAAGGGGAATAGTTTTCCGACTTCACACGCGATCGGTCGCATGCGACCGGCAGTGAAGCCATGGAGAGGTTATGACGGAGCCGGTTTACTGGGTGCGAGCGGCCAAAATCTGAAAATAAACGGTTTCCAAGGCCAAAATATGCCGTTCCAGCGTCGACGGGTCGGCCCAGAAACGGTCATAGGCGGCGCGACCGAGACGATTGACGAGATTGTCATCCTGGAGCAGGGTCAATTTGGCCGCCAGATCATCTGCGTCCCCTCCCCGGAACCAAAGTCCGGTAACGCCGTCGTTGACCGCCTCACGGGCGGCGCAGGTATCCGGGACAATCGCCGGCAGACTGCAGGCAGCGGCCTCCAAAACGGTCATCCCCTGAGTCTCATAGCAGAGCGACGGCAAGACCAGCGCCCGCGCCGACCGCAAGTGCCGTCGCACCTCCTCGGGCGCCACCCACCCGGTGATGACGCCTTCGGGACACCTTGTCGCAACGTCCTGACGCTGTTCGCCATCGCCGATGAAGAGAGCGGGGATACGGGCCTTGGCGGCGGCCTCGGCGAAAAGAATCGCCCCTTTTTCGGGGGACAACCGTCCGACGAACGCGAACGGCTTGTTCATTCCGGGAACGGCGGGTGGTTCCTGCGTCGCCTGAATCGGATTGCGAACGTCATACAACCGGGCATCGCCCGGAAGATACGGCGCCATGAGGTCGCGGCTGAATCCGGAAACAGTGATGACGTTTTCGATTCGGCCGGGGATTCCTCCCCACCGCTTCTGCATCATCTGCCTGGTCACCCGCCAGAGCTTCTGGGCGCGGCTGTTTTTATCGCAGTTGCAGGTCAGGCATGACGGCGACATCGCCCGAAGCGGGCATATGCGGCCTTTCGGAAAGTCATAGAATCCACCGTTGGGGCAGGCGGCGAAATAATCATGGAGCGTCAGGACTATGGAGAAACGTCGGTTCAAGGCAGCCGCAATCGGCGCGGCGGTGAGTGCTTTCGTCCAGCCGTGGATGTGAATAATCGTATCTGCCGGATCGAGTCGCTTCAAAACCTCCCGCATCCGCCGCGCGGCGGCACGGTTCCAGAGACCGTCGAAAACGGCTCGCAGGCGGTTGGGGTTGGCGGTGATCTCATGGCCGCCGAGGCAGACGACATCCACACCCTCCTGTTTCAACTCGGGCATGACCGGTCCGACGGCCGCGAAAACCGTCACCGGATATCCTCGCCCGGCCAATGCGATGGCCGAGGACAGGGCGACCATGGCCGTCCCGCCGTTGACATGGGCGAAATCATTGACGACGACCAGATGCGGTTTACGGCCGGTCATGGTCGGGGGAAGATGATGGTTGAATCGCGGCCGGATCGGATGCGGGGACGGGAGCGGGGGTGTCGATTTCCAGCGCCGCCAAAAACGCGTTCCGGAGGCGGACGATATTTTCGGGGTCCATCACGCGCGGGTAATGGGTCGGAGTCGACCAGAACGCCTCATACGAGGCGGACATCATGGCCTCGATGGCGGCGGCATCCGCGGCCAGATCGCGATCGAAGCCGTGGAGTATTTCGGACACCAGCGGTTGCAGTTGGGTCAGATCGCTGCAGTACCGCACCGCGGAGAGGCTGCCGTAGTACATCGGGCTGAAGGTCACCACCGGAATCCCCAACAGTCCCGCCTCCAGGCCGGAAGTCCCCGAAACGGTGAAAACGATGGCGGCGCGGCGGTAGATGTCGAAGTTGGAAACATCGTGATGCAGGAGCTTGACTCCCGAGATGCGCCTTAAAGCGCGGAAAAAGGAGAGACTTTTCATCCCCAGGAAATTGGGGTGTTCCTTGATCACGAGGGTGGTGTCGAACGGCAGGGCCCGGCGGATGTTTTTGATCAATTCCAACTGGTCGCTAACGTGGGCGCCGAGGACGTCGATGGAGGCCTCCGGCTGGACGTGCAGGGGGTAGAACGCGATCCGATCGCGAATCCATTCGAGACGGTGGTATCGCCGGATGTGCCGGGCATAGAAGGAGTTCAGAATCCGTTTCAGCATCAGGCGGATGCGGCCGGTGATATCATGGTGGGTGAGATTGGGACGGCGAAACAGCGCCTTCTGGCGAATCCGGTTGGTCAGCGACCGTTTCAGCCCGCCGGGGGTGATGACCGGCATGCGGCTGTAATAGGCGAAGAAATGCGGCCGGGGAAGATGCGCGGCGAATTCCTCGATCAGCCGTTGTCCCGAAAACTGACGGTCGGCTTCGGGGCGGGGATGGAGGTGTTGCTGGAGATACCCCTTGAAGAAGACGAACCGGTCGGCCGGGAAGCGAAGTCGTCCGGGGGCCAGACAGGCGATTCCCAGTTCCCGGCAGACGATATAGGCGACCAGATCGTTGAGGTTGGTCGCCTCGGCGAACAGATGGGTGATTTTGTTTTCGATCAGAAATCGTTTGATGTCGCGATAGTAGAGGCAGACATACTGGTCGACATGGGGCGGATTTTTGGCGGCGACGAATTGATCCATCAGCAGGGCTTTGGCGGCGGTCAGGCCGGCGATCGATTCGGCCCGGACAATCTGCGCACCGAGCGCCTCACGGGAGTCGTCATCGAGGAAATCACCTCGCGTGTAAATCAGCGGGAGGATATCCTCGCGGCGGATCCCCTGTTCGATCAGCCACCCGGTCCAGTATGGGTCGGTGGTAATCCAAAAGACCCGGTGCCCCGCCTCGGTCAGGCCCAGGGAGATTTCATAAAAGACCCGGGTCAGATCGAATATCGAAACAAAGACGACATTCCGTGTCATGGCTTCATTCCGGCTCCCCTCCGGAGCGGAACCCTCCGGTCATCGCCCTAGACGACCGGCCGCAACCAGAAAGGTCGCATACGGGATTTGTCTTTTCAAGGCAAAAATCGATGATTCTCGGGTGCGAGGTATCGGTGGAGCGAATACGGGAAGGTGATGTCTCGGGCGACTCCGTGAAATCGTTTCCTTCGCCAACGTCAGTCGTCGATGGCGACCGGTTCGGGTCGCTGGCGTCGGAGGCAGTCGGCCACGCGGTTGATGCGAGGGAAGGCCTCGGCCGTTTCGCGCCGAAGGTCGGTCCATCCCGATTGACGGAATCCCGTCAGCCGACCGGACATCGCCGCGGTCAGGGCGAGGCCAAACAGCGTGCCCATCAG
>JAAZOE010000529.1 GCA_012797915.1 Candidatus Zixiibacteriota bacterium
ATGGAGGCGTTCAGATTGACATCATACCATTTGAGTTTCCGATCACCCAGGCCGACCTGTACCGAGGCGCTGTCGATGCCCAGACGGCGCACCTCCCAGGTTAGGGTCGGGCCGCCCCCCCCGGCCCCCCCCGCCACCTTTGGCAATCGCCATCGGCCGGTCGTGTCGCGCTGGAAGAACAGTTGCGGCCCGTGGAACCGAAGGCTGTCGATGATCCATCGCCGGTGCCAAAGGTTTTCGGCTTGATACCGGATACTCATGGAAGGGAAATGGGCCAGGGTCATCGTATCCGGTTTTTCGATGAACCGGACGGTGACGTCATTGAGCACGAACCCGCCGACGAACGAACCCTCAATCTCGCCGATGGTGATATCGAGATTGTACTGCGAGGCGATTCGTTCGGCCAGCAGGCGGTTGACCAGTTTCTCGAGATAATGCGACCGGATCAGGACGATCACGCCGATGACCACGATGGCTATGATCGCGACCAGAGCATAGAGAGGTATTTTGAACCGTTTGCGCATGATCCCATCGCCTGCCGCCGGCCGGAATTCCCGGCCGGCGTAGATATCCCCATCCGGCCGCGCGGTTTTTCCGCCGGCTGCAATCCTTTATACTACAAGTATGATGGAATCAAAACAAGATAAAGTTCAGCGAACTGGAAACTGGGCGCTTTTTATCGTCTGGATAAACACGCGGGACAAGTGCATTCCCAATATCTGGCCGTATGATGCATCAATCCGTGGATCACCGTGTCATCCCTGTAAAACCGATGGATAATGCGGTCAAGGAGGCTTGTATCGCCCCGTTCATATCGTCTAAAGATCGCGTACGAAACCAAATCGGCCACCTGCAAGAGGCGGGTCGTTTTAGAATTGGCGAACGTTGGGGCATCAGCGAAGTTCTTGACCCTTCCAAATTTCGTCTTTCCTGTCTTTCGATATTCAAGCAACAGCGTGTCCAAATGACCTTGGTATTTGGCGGAATCCAAAATCTTTAGGCCTCGGTTTTTCTCCTGTGCTTTATCGAAATTCGTTTGTGTGATAAATTCATCGAAATGTCCTCAGAGCTCGTGGAATGCCTTTTCCACGGGATTTTCAGAAGGAAAAGACGCCTTATGGATAGCCACTCCGAAGAGAGATAATCCTTTTTGATTTATACTATCCAAGGCCAAGCACAAATCGTATATAACACCTTTACGGTCTTCCTTCGGCATCGATCTCCACGGTTCTTCACTGTGGTTGAATATCTTCGCCGCGTGAAATTCTATTGGTTGCGTCGCCCCCGGGAACCACTTGTCCTGAATTTTATCGATAGCTTCACTGAGAAAATAGGCATTATTCTCATAGACGGCCACCGCCCCTAATACAAAATATTGCTCATCCTTATTGGACGGTTCACCAGATTCATCGACATAAAGAAGGTACAATCGAAATAATCCCTATAAATAAAAAGAGAACCTGGTGGACATAAGCCCAACGAACCGCGCGAACGCAGCCCTCCAAGTTCTATTACTTTTATCGACTAAATTCTACGATAGTTCCAACTTTTGTCAAGTTTTCAATTCATTTTGCCGGAAACCGTCACATTTGCTGTAATGGGTTATGGTTCAATGGATTAATGACTGCTGACGCAAACTACTCGGTCACATTTCCATCAAAAGTGATATCCGATTTTGGTGAATGAGAAAACACCTTAGCGGGTCGATTCGATGAGATGAAGCATTTGGTCCAGCTCTTTTTGCAGGCGAAGGATTTCCGTCCGGACCGAATCGATACGGCGTTCCATATCGGAATCCCGCCGCCCGCCGCCGGCATATTGGGCCGCGGCCGGCGGGAAGTCGCGGGGCCCCGGTTGTTTGCCCAGCGTCACGGCCAGGGTCATGGTCTGGCGGCCATGGAGGACCTCGAGAACAACCGTACTGTCGGCCCCGGCAGTCGAGATCGTCTTCTGCAACTCGCGGTCGTCGGTGACATCATGCCGATTCAGGCGGGTAACGATATCGCCGACCACGAATCCGGCGGCCGCCGCCGGCGATTCGGGATAGACATAGGTCACGACCACCGCTTCCCGGATAACCTTTCCCTGGGCGGAAACCAGCTCGATGGCGCTGGTTTCGAGACCGAGATACCCGGCGGGACGGTTGCCGCAGCAGATAATCTTGTCGGCGGCGCTGAGGGCGATGTTGGTCGGGGCCAGCACGACTCCGCCGGGGAAATACCCGCCATCGTCACCGCGACTGATGTCTCCGGCAATGATGATCCCGAGGAGAAATCCGGACAGGTCGAAGACACCCCCGCCCAGCAGTCCCGGCGGAAGCGCTCCGGACATCAGGTAGGTGCCGTCATTCTGCCGGCCGGCGATGATCCCCAGCATCGGATACCCGAATCGTCCGATCGTCTTGCCGTAGGCCAGCACCAGCCGGCCTTCGAGGGGCGGGATGGGCGATGGTTTGACATACTGGCGGAAAACCCCATCGATTTTCAGGACGGCAAGGTTGTGACGATGATCGACGCCGATCAAACGGGCCGCAAACCGTCGGCCGTCGCAGTCGACCTCGAATTCCTCGCATCCCTCCACCAGGTTCAGCGTGGTCAGGATATGCCCGACCGAGTCGATAATCAGGCCGCTGCCGACGATGGCGTTGACCGGTTGTTCGGTCGACAGGTTCTGGGAGGGATACCGGGGAATCCGGGATTCGGGGGGACGGGCCTCGATGGTGACCACGCCGGAGGCCAGAACAGAGACCATCTTGGCCATCTCCTGGTCCAGCGCCTGAAGCGATTGACCATCGGCCGGCGCGGCCAGAAAGATAACCCCCGAAAAAAAAGCCGCCAGCGAGACGGCGGCTTTTCTTCTAACAGCGATTGAGATCAATACGTGTTTCTCCGCTGGTTCCGGTTCTGATCGACCGGCACCACCAGGTAATTTCTGACAATCGGACGGACACGGTACTCGGTTGTTGCCCCGCCCGACTGGGCCGCAGCCATCGTCGCCGTGCCGCTGCCGGCAAACTGCTCCGCCGCCGCGTGCGACCGCAACGACTTGGAATATTCCCGCCAGCGGTTATACTGCGCGATCATCCGTGAGACGCTTTTATGTTCGTTCAGCAAGGGATTGTCGGTCGGTTGTGCCGTCAGATACCGATCATCGGCCCCGGTCGCTCCGGGAGCCGGCGAAGTCAGAGTCGCCTGGGGCATCGACGGCGAAACAAACATATTGCCGGTATTGAAGGTGATTCCCAGCGCCAGGACCACGACCGCAGCCGTAGACACCATGGCCAGCCGGGCGCCGCCCAGAAGCGGAATCCGCCCGGGTAAATACGCCTTCGATTTGGTTTCGGCGAACCGTTCCTGCGCGACCCGGGAAAGCACGCGCGCCGTGAAGTCATCCGAGGTCTTTCGGGGGGCCATCCCCTTGACCATGGCCTGCACCGACCGGACCATCTCCAGCTCCCGCCGGCAGGCGATACAATCATTCAGATGACGTTCGATCTTCGCCGCCAGGCCGGCGGAGACCTCTTCCTTAGAATAGGTTGACAGGAAGGAGCGCACCTTTCGACAACGCATTCCTTTCCTCCATTCTCGGTTTCAGCTTGTCGCGCAAGATCGACCGCGCCCGGTTGACTCGTGACTTGACCGTCCCCAAAGGCACCGACAGAATCCGGGCGATTTCCTCATAGGAGACCTCCTCGATATCCCGCAGGAGAAACGCCGTCTTGTATTTCTCCGGCAACGAGGCCACCGCCGCCTCGATGGCGGGGCCGAGATTCGAGGGGATTTTGGCGTCCACAGCCACTTCCACTTCCTTGTTCTGCAGGTCGAAAATGTCCACGAATTTGTAGCGTTTCTTTTTTCTCAGCTCGTTGCGGGCCAGGTTCAGCGCGATGGTATACAGCCAAGTCGAAAAACAATGCTTGAAATCAAACGCATCGCGGTGCTGATAGACCCGCACGAAAGTTTCCTGAACGATATCCTCAGCCTCTTCCTGACTGATCGGCATACGCCCGATAACGTTCATCAAGCGATCGCGGTACCGTTCGACGAGGTTGCTGAAGGCGACCGTGTCGCCCTGCTGGACTCGTCTGAGAAGATCATGGTCGAGTTGCTTCGCTGTCTCTTTCTCCATATCGCT
Organism: Candidatus Zixiibacteriota bacterium; assembly: GCA_012797915.1. Classification (GTDB taxonomy): domain Bacteria; phylum Zixibacteria; class MSB-5A5; order GN15; family JAAZOE01; genus JAAZOE01. Next base: position 4,135 of record JAAZOE010000529.1, read on the forward strand.
CCCGCGTTCTGTTTTTTGATACATTCAGAAACACACAAAGTTCCCTCTAAACCTATCTCTAATATACTCTATAAACGGATTTCTTCCCGCCATTGGTTAAAAACCTTTGTTACAATTCGTATTTCTTGGGCAATATGTTGAAATATAACGGCTTGCGGCGCCGTCTTCGGGTCGGGTTACGGATGAATCAAACTCCAGGGATACCCCAAAAAATAGAGGGCGAAACCGACCGCCGCCAATACGATCAACGGGGGCAAAAAAGCCCGATAGACCTTCCCCAAATCGGCCTTGAAATGCTCGGCGGTCAAAAGAAGACAAA
>JAAZOE010000530.1 GCA_012797915.1 Candidatus Zixiibacteriota bacterium
CCGCCCGGAAGACCGGCAGCGTGATCAGGAAATATCCGGACAGATACAGCAGGGGGAATTTCAGCAGGGCCAAGCCGGCCACGCGGAGCTTGTCGACCGGGCCGGGACGGATGGCGGCGCGCACCAGCGCCGACAGGAACAGCAGGTTGACCATCGACCAGACGCCGGTGGAAACCACCGCCAGGCAATCATAGAAATCGAAATAAACCGGACCAATCGCCAAAACCAGCAGCAACAAAAACCCGGTGGTCTTGAGCGTCCGCGTAATCACATCAGTCTGGGGAGGTGCGGTCGACGTCATCATCTTCTTCATGCGCGGCGCGTCTCAGCAGATTGATGACTTCGCGAATGGAGGCTGCCAAACCGAGGATGATCAGGACGATCATCAGATAGGGATCCGTCCCCAGTTTTTTATCCAGCCACGTCCCTGCAAAGTATCCCACCAACGGGCCGCCGATCATGATAAACGGCAGTCCCGTCAGGAGGCCAATCTGTCGAATCCCTTCAATTTTCCGTCTGCGTAACGTAACCTGCCTTCATCATTGCACAAGGTTGTTACAACAACAACGAATCGCTCTTGTTCCTTGAGGGACGGATTTTTCTTCCTGTTCCAAGCCGTCCGAACCATCGTTTCTATCTCAGGGTACGCCAGCTCAACGCCTATGTCAAGTTCAAGCGCGCCAAACTATTATATTATTTATTATCGGCCTGCGGCCGGTTTCCGTCATGTCGGCCGCGATATCAATGATCCTCTTGATTGCCAAGTAGTTAGTGTCCGCTAACCTCCAGCTCCGACCGCCCGGCCGATCATACAAAAAGTACACTCACCGACAGGGAGGCGGCATTTTGCGGGGAAGGAATATCGCCGGCGGTGGGGACGACAATCTGCAGACTTTCCGGGGGAATCCGGCCGAGGGGCAAATCCCCCCGGTGCCGCCATTCATGCTCGATCATCCATTGCGAATCGAAACGTCCCCGGTGCTGAAAAAACGGCTGGTCGTCTTTCGGCAACCGGTCATAGAGGTCCGGCGTCCCGTACAGAACCGGCCGTATTCCCAGCGCGACGGCCGCCTGCCTGGCAACGGCGATTCCGAATGGCTCGAGACCGGGGTTGAGGAAACGGGGACGATACCGGAAGAGATGATTGACCGAATCCGCCGTCACCTCGGCCAGGGGCACGACCGAAAATCCGCCGCGAATTCTTGCGGCGCTGCCGCAGATGGTTCCGGTCTTCAACATATGGGCCAACGTCCGGCGGGCCGACCGGCAGTATTCTTCGGTGGACGCAATCATCCCGCTGTAGAAATCGAGGTCCGTCTCATCCGGCCAGGGGCCGTCGGATGACCGGGTGAAATGAATCAGCCATTTGTTCCAGTCGACCGCCGGGTTGAGGATGGCGTCATCATATCTCGGTCGAGGACGCGTTCCTGCATCATACGGCGTTAAGAATGTGAAATCGACCTTGTGCCGGTTGGCCTCGACTAATGCCGCCATTGTCCCGCCCGGACAAATCGACACCGGCAGAAGCCGGTCGGCCAGCTGGGCGACAGCGGCATCGCGGGTGGGCCAGGTTTTTTTCGGCCGGATTCCCGGGGGTTCCTCCAGAAACCCGAATGCGGTCCGTTCGCGAGACAGCCCGAAGCGGCGGCAAACGTCCTCCATATATACGGCCGGGCGTTCAATCCGTTCCGGGATGACCACCAGAGTCTTCATCTTTCGGCGGGAGGCAAAAGCCAGGGCCAGTTCCCAAGTATTCATGCCCAGCGAGGTTACCAGCGCCCAACCCCGCTCGTGCAGAGAGGCGACGGCCCGGCCGGTCGATACCACCCACCGGTCGGAACCGAGCGGGAACTTCGATTGCCGCGAATTCAGAATGGCCGCTTTCGGGCCGGCGAGCATCCCCTCCGGCCCGATACAAACCATCGGCATAGCTCCGTCCCATGTATGAAAACCTGCGTGGCGCCGGGGGGAATATAATACTTCAATTTTGATTGACAAGGGGCAGGAAGGGGCAATCGCGGACGGAGCCGGGCGGTCCGGTCAGAAGGCCGGGACGCCGGGAACCTGACGCCGGCGCTTCAGGGCGGCGACGATCGGCGGGATAAAAACCAGCTGGAGGATGATTCCCGGCAGGCCGGTGATGATGACGGCCTGGAAGTAGATTGCCGGTCCATACGGCAATTCGATCAGCTGACCCAGAATCAGAAGGGCCAGCGCGAACCCCAGCCGCCCGACAATCATGGACACGATCAGGGCGATATAGACGTTGAGATGCAGTTTTTCATAGCTCAATCCCGCTGCCAGACCATATAGCGGCAACTCGACAGACATCAGCGGCACCGCATACGCGGGGGGCATGCCGGTCATCAGAAAAGAAATCACCGGGGCGGCCGCGCCGACCAGGCAACCGCCGACCGGCCCGCAGATGAATCCGGCCAGAAGAACCGTCAGGTGCATCGGGAGAAACAGCCGTCCCCCCAGGCCGAACTGGTGGAAGGCGATGGGCAGAAGCACGGTCAGGGCCAGGAACAGGGCCGACCGGACGATCAACTGGGTGCCGGGACGCACTTAGTCCTTGTACCCGACCGCCAGGTAGAGGGTGTCGGTTTCGGTTAACGAATGGCGGCTGAAATTCCCGCCGCGGAACATCTCTTCCAGGCGGGCGCTGTCGGGCAGTTCGTCGTGGTCGATCGGTCCGCCGGCCATGTGATGTTCGCGGGCCAGTTCCGCCCGCCCGGCCAAGTGAATGATCACCATCCGTCCCCCCGGTCTCAGGATGCGATACGCTTCATGGATCGTCTGGCCCTTGCGCGAAAAGTGGGCAAAGGCCGCAAACGAGACCACCAGATCGAACGCCTCGCGGCCGAAGG
>JAAZOE010000531.1 GCA_012797915.1 Candidatus Zixiibacteriota bacterium
GGAAAGGAAGATGGCGAGGATGATACGGATAATGTTCATGTATTCGATTATACGCTGTCGGGACGGCGGCGTCCAAGCCTAAAAATCGGCCCGGACCTGCCGGTGAAGGGGTTTGGGATTACCGGGCGGGCGGGGCCACCACCCGCCCGGTGTTTGCCAATCCCGGATTACTCGTATCGCAGGGCTTCGATGGGATTGAGCATCGAGGCTTTACGGGCCGGATAGAAGCCGAAGAACACTCCCACCGCTCCGGAGAAAAGAAAAGCCACGGCCACTGAGACCGGCGAAACCAGGGTGGTCCACCCGACGAATTTAGAGATGATGGTTGAGGTAAGCAGTCCCATCCCGACGCCGATAATCCCGCCGGTGAGGCTCAGCATCACCGATTCGACCAGGAATTGCTGCAGGATATCCCGCCGCCGGGCGCCGATCGACATGCGCACGCCTATCTCGCGGGTTCGTTCGGTGACCGACACCAACATGATATTCATGATGCCGATGCCGCCAACCAAAAGCGATACCGAGGCGATGCTCCCCAGCAGGATGGTCATCACGCGCGAGGTGGAACCGACCGCCTGGGCGATATCGGACTGACTCCGGATCGTGAAGTCGTCTTCTCCGCCGGACGGGATGCGGTGTCGTTCGCGCAGGATTTCTTTGATCTGGCTTTCGGCTTCGGTCATCCGTTCCTTGCTCACCGCCGAAACCAGCGCCATGCGGACATAGTTGACATTGAGCAGTTTCCGCTGGACGGTGGAAAAGGGGGCTATGATGATATCGTCCTGGTCCTGGCCCATGCCGGTCTGGCCGCGGGCGGTTAACGTGCCGATGACCTTGAACGGCATTTTTTGGATCCGGATGGTTTGGCCGACCGGGTCCTGGCCGGAGAAGAGATTATCGACGACGGTTTTTCCCAGCACGCAGACCTTGTTGGCGCTCCGTTCGTCCTGATCGGTGTAGATTTCGCCGGAGCTGATGGTCCGGTCGCGAATCTGGAAATACTCCGGATTGCCGCCCTGGACCTCCGTGAACCAGTTGAGGTTGCCGACGATAATCTGCCGGTTGGCACGGGCGTTGGGGGTGATGGCTTTGACCGCCGAGGCCCGTTCGCTGATGGCCTCGATATCGTCCAGCGTCAGGGTCGTCCCCGCTCCGGCGCCGCTGCGCACCCCCCCCTGCTGGGTCGAACCGGGGAAGATCATGAGGACATTGGCCCCCAGGCTGGAAATCTGCGCTTCCACCTGGGCCGTCGCCCCCTGGCCCACCGCAACCATGGCCACCACAGCGCCGACGCCGATGATAATGCCGAGCATCGTCAGGAGCGCCCGCGTCTTGTGCCGCAGAAGGGAATCGAGGGCGATTCGGTTCGTTTCTATGATATTCATGGTCTGTCACCTCATTGGGGCGGCGGCGGACCACCGCCGGTCCGACGGGTACCACCGCCACCCATCCGCGGCATAAACGGATTAGTCCCGGTCGTCGTCGCCGTGGCCGCGGCCGACGTCCCGGTACCAGTCACCACTTCGTCCCCGGCTTTCAAATCGGTGTCGGTGAGGACGACATAGCGGCTGTTCTGAATCCCCTTGACGGCTCGATGCGGTCTGAGGCGATCTCCTTCCTTCGTCCAGAGATAAACCGTGTTGGGATTGAACGCCATGTCCGGCGGCGGCATCATCCTGCC
>JAAZOE010000532.1 GCA_012797915.1 Candidatus Zixiibacteriota bacterium
GGGACCCATTGCTATGCGGCCGATCCCGAAGGGAACATGTTCGGACTGCTCCAACCGGCAATGAAATAGTCGTCACAGGCAATCAAGGCTAAGGAGGAATGCGAATATGTCGGCTTCCGGCGTCAACTACTGGGCCGTCCTGGTCGGGGCGGCGGTCTATTTCATCTTTGGGGCCTTGTGGTACTCAAAAGGAGTCTTCGGCAATGCCTGGATGAAAGGCATCGGAAAAACCAAGGAGCAACTCGAAGCCGGGTATTCCCCCTGGAAACTGGTGTGGGCGTTTATCGGCTCGCTTCTGGCGGCGTACGGAATGGCCCGTATCCTGAGCTGGATTCCCGGTGCCACCCTGTCGACCGGTATCATGCTCAGTGTCCTGGCCGGCATCTTTTTCATCCTGGTTCCCATCAGCATTCATGATGTCATGGAGGTGCGTCCCTGCAAACTGACCGCGATCAATGTCTTCTACCATATGATCGGATTCGTCTTGATCGGGATCATAATCGGCGCCTGGCGATAGCCGCCCCGCCGGTCCGTATCGCGACCGCATATGGAAAAGAAAGCCGCCAGACTATCGGCCCCATTATGCGGCGCTTTATGTTATTTCTGTAACGTATTATCGCGCATATAAATGCAGTTACTGGTCGCCCCGTCGGTTATTCATTATAAATGGCCGTCCCCGGCACACCGCCGGATAAATAATACCCGCGATACATCCCCGGCGTGTTAAACGGCAGGGCGATATTCCCGCGGCTGTCAATCGCCACCAGACCGCCGTCCCCGCCCAATCCAGTCAGGCGGTCATGGATGGCGGCCTCGGCCGCCGATATCAGGCTTTCGCCCCGGTATTCCATCAGGGCCGACACATCATAGGCGATGACGCCCCGCATAAAAAACTCGCCATGCCCGGTGGTCGATACCGCGCAGGTCCGGTCATTGGCATACGTCCCGGCGCCGATGATCGGCGAATCGCCGACCCGCCCGTACCGGCTGTTGGACATGCCGCCGGTGGAGGTCGCCGCCGCGAGATGGCCATGACGATCCAGCGCCGCCGCCCCAACCGTACCACACCGGTTTCCCCCATCTGGATTTCCTTCCGACAGCTCTCCCCCCGGCAAAATGTTTTCTTTGGCTATTGCCTCCTGAAGTTGCTGCCAGCGCCGATCAGTGAAGAAGTAATTATCCGGCGCCGGCTCCATCCCCTGCCTTCGGGCGAACTCCTCCGCCCCCTCCCCGGTCAGAAGAACATGCGCCGTCTTTTCCATCACCAGCCGGGCCAGAGAAACCGGGTTTTTTATGTTATGAACGCCGGCCACCGCCCCGGCCGCCAACGTCCGTCCATCCATGATGGCGGCATCCATTTCATTCCGTCCGCGGTGAGTGAACACCGCTCCCCGCCCGGCATTGAACAGCGGGTTATCTTCCATCACCCTGACCGCCATTTCGACCGCATCCAGACTGCTGCCGCCGGCCTCCAGAATCCGGTACCCCGCCGTCAGACTGTCCAGCAGTCCCTGCCGGTACCCCATCTCCAACTCCGGGGTCATTTTTTCTTTCAGGATTGCTCCCGCTCCGCCGTGGATCACGATTCCGAACTCGGGCATTGCCTTTCCTTTTCCCTCTCTTCGGCCGAATCATTTCCGTCTTCCGGCCGCGTTTCATCGAACGGCCGCCGCCGGTCTGTGCGCCCAATAATGTAGTCCGCCGACAGATCCAATCGCAACCGGATCTTCAATAAAAAAACGCCCGGAACCGACATCGGTCCCGGGCGTCGAAAAAGCCTCGCCCGCGTCAATGGCCATCGCGCATATCCTGCCAGGGATAATACCCCCGGGGCACGCAGAACGACCCCGACGGCGCAGACACAAGATTGATGGTAGTCACCAAAGGGTGATCTTCCGGCTGAACGCATTGTTCGATGATGAAAAGCTGATATGTCCCCGGTTGGAGATTGGTGACGATAAAGTCCAGGTCGAACAGGCAGAGACAGGGGCAGTTGCCGGGTATCGGTGATTCGTCAATCGTAATCATCCCGTCGGCGATCGTGACCGTGGCCGGGAATTGGCCCGGACAACAGTTCAAGCCCGCGTTGGCGTGCCGCAGGAGAAGCGTTCCCCGGCCGTCGTATTGATATTCGATACAATCGTCGGCACTCGCCGCCTGGCCATCCCCGTCCCCCTTCTCCATGGTCAGGCAATCGGAATGTGCGGTCAACTCCCCGGACGGCGGGCCGCACAGGACCGGACCCGGCCCCGATCGAAAGACGTAATTCACGATATAGACGGCATCACCGACATTGCGCGCCAAATCACAGTTGACATCCGCCGCCTCCAAGTGCGGCGGCAAGGGTCCGGACCGGAAAATCCAATTGACCATATAGACGGCATCCCCGACATTGATGTTTCCGTCATCGTTGACGTCGCCGACGATGAAAGTCGTATCCAGTTCGACCCGCCCGACGCCTCCCGCCGCCCCCTGTACGGCCGCCCGTATGGTTGTCGGTTTATCATCCTGATAGACCATTTCCACGAGCGGCTGATACCCGCCCCCCGGCGGAAGGTTGTTCATCCCGGTGACGAGCAGCGATGCCGCCCATCCGTATCCGGCCGTTCCCATCGAAATCGCCCCGTCGGTGTATAAGAGCCGCGCGGTGAAGGTCGGATACGTGTCGAAATCGAAATCCATATACATCGCTGCCGGAATTTCGTCAAAACGCGCCGACACGATCAGGGACGAATCGGTATAGTTATACGTGAATGAGACGACAAACGTATCGGGGTCGGCCGGCGGCGGATCCCCTGCTCCCATCTCGATCCGGATCATCATGACGTAATCGGCCACGGTCAGCACCAAACCGTCCATATTGATGTCCGTGGCGGCGATTTGCGGTTCGAGATCGATGGTGAAGGCCGGCAGGCCGATCGCCCAGTAATCGGCGAAGATGGCCAGATCGACCAGTTCGAACGGCAGGCCGTTCAGATTCAAATCGCCGCGGTTTTCCCACTGAGCCGTTACCGACGAAACGCAGAACAGCATGGCCATCGCAACGATGATCGCCGCCGTTCCGCTTCGAATGCTTTCCTTTCGCGTGCGCATCACGTTCCTCCCTTGATTGTTGCCGTTATGGACCGCCCGTTCACCCAATCCTGCTCGGACCGACCGTTCCTTCATGATTCGTCCTCCCGGGGCTTCGCGAGATGAGAGCGATTGGTTTCCTCCCGGGCAGTCAGTCTGCCGCGTTTATCACCGACCGATCGGGGACTCCAGCCGTCGGGCCGACAAGCTCCGATAGCGCGGCCTCCTCAGGCCTCGATCTCTACCACGGATAATGATCCCTCGTCAGGCAGAATGACCCCGATGGCGCCGTCATCAGATCAATGGTCCCTTTCAGGGGCAGATCGCCGACGTGCAGGCATTGTTCCAGGATAGAGAGGGTATACGTTCCCGGCGGAAGATTGATTACGGTATAGTCGAGGTTGAACAGGCACAGGCAATCACAGAAGCCCGGGATCGGGGTCTCGTCGATGGTGATGACGCCATCGACGACCGTGATAACGGCCGCGAAATCTTCCGGACAGCAGTTCAGGCCCGCGTTGGCGTGCCGCAGCAAGAGCGTCCCCTGGCCGTCGTACTGATATTCGATACAATCCTGGGCAATCGTCGCCTCGCCATCCCCGTCCCCCTTCTCCATGGTCAGGCAATCGGAATGCGACACCAACCGACCCGAGGGCGGGCCGCACGGACCCGGACCCGACCGAAAGACAAAATTGACGATATACACGGCGTCACCGATGTTGCGCAGCAAGTCGCAATTGACATCCGCCGCCTCCAGATGCGGCGGAAAGGGGCCGGACCGGAATATCCAATTGACCATAAAGACGGCGTCCCCGATATTGATGTTTCCGTCGTTGTTGATGTCGCCGACCGTGAAGAGGGTATCGGGGATAAAGCTCCCCTCTTCCCCGGCCGCACCGAGTACGCCGCCCACAATTCTGGTCGGTCGATCCCCTTGGTAAACCAACTCCAGGAGGGGAACGAAACCGCTTCCAACCGGGATCTCATTCATGCCGGTAATTAGGGCGAGAACGACATGACCTTCTTCGACCGTCCCCATGGCAATCGCCCCCCCGCTCTGTAACAACCGCGCGGTATGGACCGGCTCCTGGGCGAAACCGAATTCCAGGTACGCGGAGGCGGGAATCCGGTCAAAGTTGGCCGCGATAAGCAGCGACGTATCGGTGTAATTGTAGGTAACCGGAATCGCAAACGTTTCCGGATCGGCCGGCGGCGGATCCCCCGCCCCTATCTCGATCCGAATCATCATGACATAATCAGCCACCGTCAGGACAATGCCGTCCATGTTGATATCGGTGGCGGCGACCTGCGAGTCGGGGACAATGGTAAACGCCGGCATCCCGATTTGGAAATAGTCGGCGAAAATCGCCGCGTCAATCAACTCGAACGGCAGGCCGTTGAGGTTCAGATCGCCGCGGTGTTCCCATTGGGCCAACGCCGGTGAGGCGCACAAGAGCACGGCCGCCAGAACCGCCCACCAGACGGTCCCGCCGGTCGGGGGGGGTCTCCGCAGGTTCATATCAATCCTCCCTGTGGTAGATTTTATAAAACCGTCCACCGGCCGGGCGTATCATGGTTCAATCGCTGGAGATACGGCGCCGACGGACACAAGATGACAATCGAAGGCATCTGTACTTACCATAAATATACGGCCTTTGATTTTCCAGTCAAGCGGTTCCTGATACCGGGTCGGTGCCGCCCTGCCGGAGGATGGCGTTTTTGGCTTGCTTTGACATGACCCATACCCGTATCCTGTATGCATATCATGACGATACCCGATCATCATGACCGCACGGGTTGCGGTCGAGGCAGGGAAAGGAATGGCGTATGAAAGGGAAACTCATCGTCATCGGCCTGTGGGTGCCGGCGATATTGGTCACGACGACTTTCGCCCAACAGAATCCGCGCCTGGAGAAAGTCAAGACCGGCTTGGATTCGCTGAAGTCACTCGAGGCGCCCGTTTTCGCCCCGAAATCGTTCGCCAAGGCGGAGGAAAAAACCGCCGCCGCCGAGCTGACGGTTACCCAGCAAAAATCGGACAAGGTTA
>JAAZOE010000533.1 GCA_012797915.1 Candidatus Zixiibacteriota bacterium
ATCGCCTTGACTTCGCCGGGGCCCAGGGCTGTTTGCGACAGGCCATTGCACGGCTCACTCCGATGTTCGAATCGGATCCGGTCAACAGCCCGATACCGGTCGCCGAAACCGCATTGCAAATCTGCGAAGTCTGCGCTGAACCTGTTGCCAACCAGACGTTCCTCCGCGAATTACTCGACAACGCTCTCCGCACCGCCGCCCAAGGACGTTACGAGGACGCCGCAGCACGCCTCTACCGCGCCATGGAAATGCAGGCACAGCTCTGGCTTGCTGACGCAACCGGTGGTCTGTTCATCAACGGAAAATGCAAACCCGAAAACAGCAGCAAAATCCCGGCTCCACTCACCGCTTTGCCGTTCTGTCAGCCCGACGACTCAGGCGAAATCAGGCTAAGCCTCGAGCAATGTTTCCGCGCCCTGGCGGCACTCGGTGATCAGCGCGCCTCGAAAGTCGTAGCCGACATCGAACTCAAAGATCAAACCGGCAAAACCAAGAGTCGATGGCGCGCCGCCACTGAAAAACGCAACGCAAGCATTCTCGCCCACGGCGTAAGCCCCATCGGTAAAGACGGCTTCAATCAGATGAAACAGCTCACCACCGAGTTTCTCGGTTTCGACCTCACAAAAGAGGCAAACCCAATCCCGCCACTAAACCCACAATGGTTCGAATAAACTCATGATTCTGCTCTCACTAGCTTCGAAACAGATCTGGCCCCACGTGCTCACTGTGGCACACCTGAAGCCGGCACACCTGCTCCTCCTTCACAGCAACGACGAAACAGAATCGCGCGGGCCCGCCCAGCGCCTCAAACGGTTCTTCGATCGATCATCCCTCATGCCCAAAGGCCGGACACGCCTCGCAATCATTTCCGATTCCGACTTCAACGAGATCGAGCGCACCTTGGACAGTCTGCTTGTGTCAAATCAGTTTCCCCTGGCCGAGTGCGCGCTGAATTTTACCGGCGGTAACAAACTCATGGCAACCGCCGCTTTCCGTTGGTCTGCACGGCGCGGCATCAGATCTTTCTACCTCGAACGCCGCAATCTCCTGAGCGCCTTCGGGGCCGAACTGATCCTGACGCCGGGGGCGGAGGGAATGGCCGGGGCGGTTGCCCGGGCCGAGGAACTGCTCAAGGAGCACCCCGACGGATTTATCCCCCAGCAGTTCAATAATCCGGCCAACCCGGATATTCACCGCCGCACCACCGGCCCGGAAATCTGGGCGGATACCGACGGCGCCGTCGATATTTTCGTCTCCGGCGTCGGCACCGGCGGGACCATCAGCGGCGTCGCCGCTCATATCAAACCGCTCAAGCCCACGTTCAAAGCCATCGCCGTGGAACCGGCCGCCTCGCCGTTTCTGTCCAAAGGGGAGAAGGGTCCCCATCCGATTCAGGGGATCGGCGCCGGCTTCAAACCCGGCAACCTCGATCTGAGCCTGATCGATGAAATCGTCACCGTCACCAATGACGAAGCGGTCGCCATGACCCGGCGCATCGTCCGGGAAGAGGGTATCCTGGCCGGCATCTCCTCCGGGGCCAATGTCGCTGCCGCCCTCAAAGTCGCCTCCCGGCCCGAAAGCAAGGGCAAATTGATTGTTACCATCATCTGCGATACCGGGGAGCGGTATCTGTCAACTCCGACCTATCTTGAAATCGATCAACCTCCGGTCTAGCCTGCGTACGCACCAGCATGCGGAAGCTATTCGCATTCCCGGATTGAGGAGCTCTCCGTAACGAAATGTATACCATCGGGTTATGCCGCGCGGCCGGGTCGCGCCGGGGTGGCGCCGGTCGATTTTTTCTCACTAATTCGTTCCGACGAATAAACTTGCCAGAGGGAATATTCGATATATACATTATGCTGACCGCGGGTCGGTTATGGCGTGGAGGGGGATGTATGTCCCGGCCGACCCGGACCGCCAGCGACAAGAGTAGCGGCATCGTTCGTCACAGGTATGATGACAAGGACGGCCATCCGACGGCGCGAGAAGAGTTTCATGGACCCGCACATTAATCTGGCGCACGATCTTCCTGCCTTTCAGGCCTTGGGAGCGAAATGGGACCGGATGATTGCCGAACGATTCGCCGACCATCCCTTCTTTCGCCATTTCTGGTTTGTCAATTATTACCGCGTCTTCTATCCCGATACGCCTTTGGCGGTTCTGACCGGCAACGGCCCCGAGGGCATCTCCGGCGCGTTGCCGACCGTCCGGATTCGACGCATGCTGGCGGGAATTCCGCTGCGCACCGCGCAACTTCTGGCCGGCGACCACACTCCGCAAAACCGGATCCTGGTCCCGGAGGGTCACGATGGCCTTTTGGCCGGGTTCCTCGATCATCTGCTGGATCGGCACGCCGACCTCATCTACCTGGAAGACATCCCCGACCGGTTCCCGGATCGAACCTGGATGGAACAATATTGCCGGGACCGCCGCCTCCAACTCGAGATGCGCCAAATTCGCCGGTCGCCCTATATTCCGATTCAGGGCAGCTTCGAAGAATATCGCAAGGGGCTGACCAAGAAATTCCGCGAGCTGTTGAACAATCGTCTGAATAAAATCAACCGTGCCGGCGGCTTCGAGATTATCATCCATACCGGAGCCGAGGCCGTCGCCCCGGCCATCGCCACGATGCGGCAGATCGCCGCCCGCAGCTGGCAGGGGAAGGAAGGCAGCGGGTTGTTCTCGGGCGAACGAAACGCCCTCTTTTATCCGGCGTTTATCACCCACGCTCTCACCAACGGGTACGGCCGGGTCTACATCCTTGTCCACGCCGGACAGCCGGCCGCCTTCGAATTCCATGTGTTCCACGGGCGGACGGAATACTGCCTTAAAGCCGAATACGCCCATGATTTCGCCCAAGTGTCGCCGGGAGCGGTCCTCGAAATGGAACTCATCCGGCGGGCTTTCGAAACCGATATCGACACCTATGATCTGATGGGGTACGCCGATCCGTACAAGATCCGCTGGACCGAATATTTCACGCCGTATTACCGCTACTTCATCTTCAATCGCACGGCCGCTTCCCGCGCCGCGCATCTGCTCTATTTCCGCCTGGGGGACCGCCTGCGCAAACTGAAAGGGAAGAACAACCACACTCCCTTTCAATCGCCGCACGCTATGACCGGAAAAAAATCAACGTCACGATTACAAACGACGGAATCAAAATAAGCCCCGACCAGGCCATATACCCGAAGAAATGCGGCACCGGGACCTTCTGTTCCTCGGCGATGGATTTAACCATGAAATTCGGCCCGTTGCCGATATAGGTGTTGGCGCCCATGAATACCGCCCCGCAGCTGATCGCCCGCAGCAGGTCGACCTGCACGCCGGCGATCGTCAAGGCGGCCGGCAAGTGTTCGGAGACGCCCTGGGCCAGCGAGAAGAAGGTCAGATAGGTCGGAGCGTTGTCCAGAAACGAGCTCAGCCCGCCGGTCAGCCAGAAAAACTGCCACGGGTGCGTGATTCCCAGCTCAGAGCCCTTGGCGTGCAGCAGCATCAACAGCGGCGTCATGGTGATGAAGATGCCGATGAACAGCACCGCCACCTCGATAATCGGATGATAGGTGAATTTGTTTTTCTCGCGGACCTTCCGGCCGGTGAACAACAGCGACAAGACGGTCATGACGATCATGATCAGTTCCCGCCAGGGCATCGGCGCCTGAAAAGCCACGGCCAGGATGACCCCGGCCAGAAAGACCAGGTTGATCAGTCCCGAAAACCGCAGCGGTTCGATCCGGCGTTCATCCCGTTTGAGATCGAGGCCGCGTTCCTTCCGATAGGCGTGACGGTCCCAGACATAGAAAATCGTCATCACGATTCCCAGCATGATCAGCCATTCCGGAAGCAGGCTCAATGTCCAGGTGAACGGCACCCCTTTGAGATAGCCCAAAAACAACGGCGGGTCCCCGATCGGGGTCAGGCAGCCGCCGATGTTGGAAACGATGAAAATGAAGAAGACCGGAATATGCCCGATATGTTTCCGTTCGCTGATGGTCCGCAAAAG
>JAAZOE010000534.1 GCA_012797915.1 Candidatus Zixiibacteriota bacterium
CCTGCGAAAGAATCCCGACGGCGCCGAGCATGACGCCGGCGAAGGTCATGAAGAGAACATCGCGGTTGAGAATATGCGACATCTCATGGGCGACGACCCCCTGGAGTTCGTCGCGGTTCACCCGGGCCAGAAGACCGGCGGTGACGGCGATGGCCGCCTTGTCGGGCGTGCGGCCGGTGGCGAAGGCGTTGGGGGCGGGGGAGTCGATGATGTAAACCTTCGGCATGGCCGGCAACCCGGAGGCGATCTTCATTTCCTCGACCACATTATAGAGTTGCGGATGCATGTCGCGGGTGATTTCTCTGGCCCCGCTGACGCCGAGCATGATCGAGTCGCCGCCGAAATAACTGATTAGGGAAAGCAGCATCCAGAGGCCCAACGCGACGGCGATCCCGAGTTTGCCGCCGTCGGGCGGGGCATAGGCCGCGCCGAGCAGATACCCCAGCAAAATCAGGCACCCGCCCATGAGGATGAACAGGGTGAAAGATTTCCGCTGGTTCTGTTTAATCAGTTCCCACATCGTCGCTGCCCGTCACGCCTTTCCCAACCGGCCGTCCGCCGAATCGTTTTCGCAAAATTACTGAAAGCTGACTTTGGGAACGTCCCGTTCGGCCTGGTTTTCGACCTGGAAGTACTCGCTCTGCTGGAAGTTGAACATGCCGGCGAGGATGTTGGACGGAAACATCTGGATTTTGTTGTTATAAAACAGCACCTGATCGTTATAAGCCTGGCGCGAGAAGGCGATCTTGTTTTCGGTCGAGGTCAGTTCCTCCTGCAGGGCCAGGAAATTCTGGTTGGCCTTCAGATCGGGGTAGTTTTCCACGACCAGGAAAAACTTGCTCATCATCCCGCTCAGCTCCCCCTCGGCCTTGGCCTTGTCGCCGACCGACTCGGCCTGCATGGCCCGACTGCGGGCGGCGGTGATATTTTCCAGGGTTTGGCGCTCATGGACCATATATCCCTTGGCCGTTTCCACCAGGTTGGGGATCAGGTCATGACGCCGTTTCAGTTGCACGTCGATTTGCGACCAGGCGTTCTTGACCTGGTTACGCAACTGAATCAGAGAATTGTACATGCCGATGATCATGAACACCAGCACGACGATAAGGCCCAGAAAGACCAGTCCAAAGAGCATGGTTCTATCCTTTGCTTGATTGTTTGCGGTTGAACATCCTTCGCAGGAGAAGGAGAACCGGGCCGTCGTCACGGCCTTCAATATGGTGCGCGACCGCCTCCAATTCGCCGCGGTCGAACCAGAGGCCGTCCCCGCGCGGGCAGCAGTCGAGTTCCACCGGGGAGGAGGCGGGGATGGCGGCCGAAGGCATCCGTTTGCGGCAGATGGGGCAGCGGCGGAGTCCGGTTTTTCCCTTGGTCAGGGCGGCGGTCGTTTCCAGCAGCCGCCCGGCGGCGGCCGAGCTTTCGAGTAACGCCTCCAACTCGCCGGTATCCAGCCAGATGCCGCCGCAGGAGGGGCAGTAATCGATCTCGACCTGATCCAGTTCTAGAGTCACCATCGGATTTTTGCAGGCGACACAATGCATCGTTTTCTCCACCGCCGAATCGGACCAATTTCGGTCGATCCGGCCTTTCTGTCAATACCAATCCGACCCGGATGATATTCGATCCGGGGGGGCGAAAAATATCCGGCGACCGCTTTTCCCGGCGGATTATTTCATGATCAGGATATCGATCCGTCGGTTCTTGGCCCGTCCATCGGCCGTTTCGTTGGGAGCGATCGGTTTTTCCGAACCGTATCCGATGGCGCTGATCCGATCGGCGCTCAGCAGCATGGTTTGCCGGAGATACTGCATGACGGCGTAGGCCCGTTTTTCCGATAACTGCAGGTTTCCTTTCGGATCGCCGCTGGCGTCGGTATGGCCTTCGACAGCCAGTTTCGATTCGGGAAACATCTCGATGATCCCCCGGACCTTTTCCAGCAGGGGAATATGCGCGTCCTTGATGTCGCTTTTGCCGATGTCGAACGACAATCCGCTCAATCGCAGGACGAGGTCATTGGAGGCGTTGTACAGCACTTCTCCCTCGGAGGGATTCAGGGTCTCCTTGGCCTTCCGGAACTTCTCTTCTTCGGCGGTGCGGGCTTCCAGTTCGGCGGCGACGGCGGCATGTTGTTCCTCCAGCCGGGTCAGTTTGGATTGTTCGTCGCTGATCTGCCCGGCCAGGCGGTCGCGATCTGCGGTCAGACCGGCGATGGTCTGATCCACCCGGTCGGCCAGGATCCGGGGGTCCTCACCCGATGGATCGGCGCCCAGTTTCTCCAGGATCGAGCGCAACTTGTCGGTCAGTTCGCGGTTGACCGTTTCCCGGTCGCCGGATTGGCCGGCCAGGCGTGAGATCCGACCGATGAGGGTGTCCGCCGCGGGTGCGGGTCCGTCTTCGAACGACAGGCGGTCTATTTCGAGGGAGGTACCCACGCGGTCCATCTGGACCTCATACACGAGCATCAGCTTTTCCCAGGCCTGGTCGTTTCGTTCCAGCGAACGGACGCTTTGGGCGATGGTGGAAGCATGACGGGCCTCATATTCGGCCAAAGCGGCTTCGGTACCGGAAGCGGCGCGGTCGTAGCGGTCTTTGGTTATCAGAGCGTCACATCGGGCCCGGGCGGAGCGGGCCTTATCAAGGGTTGCCGGAGCATACCGCGGGGCTTCGCCGGCGACGGCCCGACTGA
>JAAZOE010000535.1 GCA_012797915.1 Candidatus Zixiibacteriota bacterium
CATTCTGATGGCCGGGAACTTCCTGTAAATCGCGCTGTCCAGCGCGATGCCCCGGGTCGAGTCCCCGGTATCATAGTAATAATCGCGCAGGACGATCATCCCCGGACGGCTCTGGCGGTCATCGAGCCGCAGAAGCGACTCGAAATAGGCAATCGTGGACGGACGGCTCATGTTGACCGCCCAGAACGGCAATGACAGCCCCAGCGCCAAAAGCGCCAGGCCGGGGAAATAGATCCGCCATCGTTCCGAGGACAAAAAAACCATAATCAGAAGCAGCATCGGCCCCAATCCGGCCAAAGCGAACAGGTCCCAGTCGCGGGCCATGCCGAGTTTCGGTTCGAGG
This sequence comes from Candidatus Zixiibacteriota bacterium, assembly GCA_012797915.1. Classification (GTDB taxonomy): domain Bacteria; phylum Zixibacteria; class MSB-5A5; order GN15; family JAAZOE01; genus JAAZOE01. The sequence continues at coordinate 344 of JAAZOE010000535.1, forward strand.
GAGAACAGAAGAATCGCCCCGCCCAGTGACACCGCCATCAGGAAACGGGCGACGGCATCGCCGGCCAGGTTCTTCCACTCCTGCCGGTCGAACGCGAAAGCCAGCGGCCAGAGCGGAATCAGCAGCATGATTTGGTTGACAATATCCAGCAGATGGCTGGGGGAAAACAGGAAATAATCGGGGGTTAACGGTCGTCCGGAAAACGGCGGCACGAAATGGCTCCGGAAGGGGAGCGAGCCGCGATAGGTTCGGATAAAGGCAACGGCCCCGACGACAAAAGCCACTCCCAGGGCCACCCAAATCACGGCGCGGTATCGACGATACCAGGTTTTTCCTTTTCCCCGCGCCGCCAAAAGCACCGGCAGAGAAATTAGTAAAAACACGGTCTGCAGATGCAGGATGATCGATACAATCAAGAAGACCAACGGCAGAATCAGGTTTCCCGTGTGGTGCAAGTACCGGATGGAAAAGTAGATGTAGGCGGCCACCGCCGGCCAGAGGACCGGATAGTTTTCAGTGTACCCAAAGAAAAGCAGGGTCCACCCGGAAAACACCAGCAGGCAGAAAGCAAATAAACGCTTCCCGCTGTTTTGGGTTAATTCATGGGCCAGGGCCAGAAAGACAAACACAGTCAGGCCGCCGGAAATGACCGACACGATGGCATAAGCGTATTCGCCCCGCTCCAGACCGGTGAAGGGAAGAAACCCGGAAACGAAATGGACAATGGAGACCGCCCCCATTTCCGACCACTTGATCACCACCGGAATCTTGGCGCTCATGTTGTGCATTACGCTGTAGCCGTCGCCCAGAAGACTCAGCGGCAGTCGAAACATCCAGAAGACGACCATCGAGAAGACGGCAACAACCGCCCATCGGCCATAGGGCGGCCGTTCGGCGGTCGCGCCGGCCAAAGCGGCAAACAGACGACCGATGATGTCGCGCACGGGTGGAACCAGCATCGCCAGGGCGGTCACGCCGAGAACAAGGAACAGGACGGTGAACAACGAAGGGAGATACAGCAGATGGTTGATTCCCCAAAGACGGGATCCGGGCAGGGCCAAGGATAGAAGATGGACGGCCAAAAGGACCGCCGCGATGGCGGCGACGGGAAAGAGATGTCTCTCTTTAATCGGCTTCCGTTCCGAATCAGCCATTATCCCGCCTTTCTATCCGCTTGACCATGTATGCCGGAATTGATTATATAGAATAGCCGATGATCGATCAACTGGAAAGAGAAATCGCCGCCCGCCGTCCGGATCGACTGACCTGGCAGAAGACGATTCCGACCTTCCATCCGG
>JAAZOE010000536.1 GCA_012797915.1 Candidatus Zixiibacteriota bacterium
CGCACACCGGCATCACCGTCCAGCGTGGGATGACGCACGACGGCCTGGGGCGCTACCTGAAGGACCGCATCGAGAAGGCGCCCGGCTCCACCGCCGATATTGTCGGAATCCTCAAGGACACGCACACGGACGTGGTGATCAACTACCTGCCGGTCGGGTCGGAAGAGGCGACCAAATGGTATGTCGAGCAGATACTTTTGGCCGGCTGCGCGTTCGTCAACTGCATCCCGGTCTTCATCGGCCGCGAGCAGTATTGGCAGAAGCGGTTCGAGGAGAAGGGTCTGCCGGTGATCGGCGACGACATCAAGTCGCAGGTCGGCGCGACCATCGTCCACCGGGTGCTGACCCGTCTGTTTCGCGAACGGGGGGTCAAGCTGGAGCGGACCAGCCAGCTGAACATCGGCGGCAACACCGACTTTTTGAACATGCTCGAACGCGAACGGCTGGAATCCAAGAAAATCTCCAAGACCAACGCCGTCACCAGCCAGCTGGATTACGACCTCGGCTCCAAGAACGTCCATATCGGGCCGTCGGATTACGTCGAATGGCTGGACGACCGCAAGTGGGCGCATATCCGGCTGGAAGGGACGACCTTCGGCAATGTGCCGCTGAACATGGAAATGAAACTGGAAGTCTGGGACAGCCCGAACTCGGCCGGCGTGGTAATCGATGCCGTCCGCTGCTGCAAACTGGGTCTGGACAACGGCCTCAAGGGAGCGCTTCTGGCGCCGTCGTCCTATTTCATGAAATCCCCGGCGGTGCAGTACACCGATGCCGAGGCGCGGGAGGCGACCGAGGAATACATCGCCCGGTACGGCCATAAGAAAGCCGGCGCCAAGCCGACGGCGACCAAGCTGGTGCTGAAAACCCCGGCGACCAAGAAGGAAAGCGCGGCCCCGAAGAAGACCGCAGCCCGGCGCAAAAAAGTTGCTGAAATGGCCTGATGGATTTACTACCTTACGGGCGGCCGAAAACGGACCGCCCGGGATATATCGAAGCATGATCAAGGCGGCCCCAATGGGCCGCCTTTTGTACGTTATGACCAAACCATGCGGCATATTCATCACCTTCGAGGGAATCGACGGGTGCGGCAAGTCGACGCAGGCCGTGCGGCTGTGCCGGAAGCTCCGTCGCCGGGGATATGATCCTCTGTTTGTCCGCGAACCGGGGGGGACGGTCGTCTCGGAAAAGATCCGCCGCATCCTTCTGGACCGGAAGAATCAAATCACCCCGCTGGCCGAACTGCTGCTGTATGAGGCGGCGCGGGCGCATCTGGCCCGGACGGTCATCATCCCGGCGCTCACGCAGGGACGAGCGGTCGTCTGCGACCGCTACTATGATTCCACCACCGCCTATCAAGGACACGGGCGAGGACTGGACACCCGGCTGATCGAAACGCTCAATAAAGCGGCCTCGGACAATGTCGCGCCCGATCTGACGTTTATCCTCGATGTCGACTACCGCACCTCGCTCTCCCGGCGGGGGAAAGTGCCGGACCGGCTGGAGAAAGAAAGCCGCGCATTTTTCAACCGGGTCCGTCGCGGATTCATGTCCCTGGCCAAACAGAAGCGGGTGGTGCTGCTCGACAGCCAAGACGACATCGAGTCGGTGGCGGCTGAAGTCTGGTCCCGCGTCGAATCGCTGCTTCCCCCAAAGAGAACGCCTCGTGCCCGATAAAAAGGAAATCCTGACCGGCTTTCTGTCGGTCGTGACCATGATCGCCGTCGTCTTCGGGTGCGGCTGGTACGTCTCCTCCGATCCGATGCTGCAAGCGACGACGCTGTTTCAGGCGGCGGCGGTCACCATCAGTCAGCGATATCCCTTTCATTTGTACGGCAAGACTCTGTTCGACGGCGCCGAACAGTCGCTGTTCGACCTGCTCGATCCGTTTTCGTTCCGCATGAGCCGGCGGGATTTCGCCGACCTGGTGGAGGAATCCTCCGGCGAGTACGGCGGCATCGGCATCTCCGTGGTCGCCCGCGACACGGTGCTCATGGTGATGGCGGTGTACGAGGGTGGGCCGGGGTACCAAGCCGGGATGCGGGCCGGCGATTTGATAGTTTCGGTCGAGGGGACGAAGGTCCCGCGCGATAATCCCGATGAGGCCATCACCTTGATCCGCGGTCCTTCGGGCAGCAAGGTTCACGTGACCATCTATCGTCCGGCGCTTGATGATACCCTGGCGCTGGAGATGACCCGCAGCCAGATCAAGCTGGAGCATCTGATGTACTCCGGCGTGACGCCGGACGACGCGGCCTATATCCGGCTGGCTGATTTCGAGGCGGGAGCCTCGGCCGACTTGGAAGAGGCGCTCTATACGCTGGAGGAAAAAAGCCCCACCGGGTATATCATCGATCTGAAGGGCAATCCCGGCGGATTTTTGGAGGAGGCGATCGCCGCCGCCGACCTGTTCCTCGACAAGGGAACGCTGGTGGTCGGCACCAGCGGACGATCGCGCTGGGAGAGCCGGGAGTTTCGATCCGAGTACGATCCGGTGACGACCCGTCCGGTAGTGATTTTGACCGACGGCGGGTCGGCCTCGGCGGCCGAGATTTTCACCGGGGCGCTTCGCGGCGCCGACCGGGCGGTGGTGGTGGGAGACACCACCTTCGGCAAGGGACTGGTGCAGACGGTCATGTCGCTGGCCAACGGCGAGGCGATCCGGCTGACGACCTCGCGGTATTATTTCGCCGACGGCCGATATCTCAACCCGCCCGATTCGACGTTGACTTTCACCGGCCTGGCGCCCGATCTGGTCTGGCGCGATTCCGGGGAGATTTCGTTTCGGGCGCAGGTGCTGGCTGGATTTCTGGTGTATGATTTCGTCGACAGGTACGATTCGCTTTTGACCGCCTGGCCGGCCGATTTCAATTATCCCGATACGGTGGTGGCGCTGTTCCGCCGGTTTACGCAGGCATCCGGAGTGAATTATAGGTCGCCTTTGACCGCGATGATCGATCTGACGCTGGAGCAACAGCGACTGGAGCAATCGCCGAAGGAGATTCTTGATTCGCTGGAGAAGTTGCGGGCGCAGTCGCAGGCCAGCGACCGGGATGTATTTGAGCGGGAGAAGGATTTTTTGAAGTATCATATCCGTCGCGTGTTGGTCGAACGTCATCAGGGGCAGGCGGCGGCGTATCGGGAGGTGATTGTTCCCGGCCGGGCGGATATTCGCCTGGCGGCATCGATATTGGCCGATCCGAAGAAGTACGATGCCCTCATGAATCCGGCGGGCAAACCGGCGATGGCGCAAGGTGCGGAGGAAAACTCGCGTTAGGGCACAAGCACGAGAATGCGCATATTTTCGTAGGGGCGTGCGGCGCATGCCCGGCTCGGTGGCCCAGGTCTTTCGACCTGGGATAACGCAACGGTTATCATTTTGAAGTGAATGGTATTGGCATCCATTTCCCACGTCTGAAGACGTGGGCCACCCGTCGGTGGGGCTATAATTTGATTTCCAGTAACGTCTTTTCGACCTCAGAAAACAAGTCATCAAGAGATTGCTGTATCGATATCGTTTTCGATATAGCTGTCATGACATTGATATAGGTGGCGACTTCTTCCGACGTCAACTCCCGGCCTTTGCGATCTTTGAGCCATTTATCAGAGACCTGGTAGCCTCCGATGTGATATTCCCAGACGTCGGGCGATACGGATGAAAACCATTTATCCGGATTGATATAGACGCGTTTTTGCCGGGCATCGAATGTCACTTTGGCGATTTTTAGGTCGCCCGGTCCTTCACATTTAGACGCCGGTTTGGCCAGTTCAGCTGATTTCAACAGGTGGAGCCCGACCAACTCAGCGCCCTTTTCCGCAAGCTTCTGGAATAGAAGATGGTCTTTGGTAAATGGAATACGCGGGAAGTCTGTCTTTAGAAACTCCGCGTACTTTCTGCGGTATGCATTTGAATACAGGATGGCATATATATAATGAAAGATATCTTCGGGCAGTACTCCCGGCGTCGCATTTCCCCTCACCCCTGACCCCTCTCCCAGAGGGAGAGGGGAAAGAGAAGAAGGAATCAGGCGTTTCAGTACCTGGGCCGGATTTCGTTTTATCTCTGTCGCTTTCACACGAACAACAGTATACCCCTGATCTTCGAGGCTTTCCTGACGGGCATTGTCATAAGCTTTTTGGTCCCTTTTCATATGAATCCCGCCGTCGACCTCGATCACCAAACGCAATTCATCACAATAGAAATCGGCGACATACCGGCCGATCGGATGCTGTCGGCGAAACTTATAGCCATGGAGTTGGCGGTTCCGCAGGCAGGTCCAAAGCATGGCCTCCGTTTCGGTCGGCTGTTTGCGGAATTGGCGACATAATTCCAACAGGTATTCCGGGAGCTTTCGCGGCGCATTGGCTTCATGTGCATTTTGGCGGCCAGCTCTCGTTCCGCCCCCCTCTCCCTCTGGGAGAGGGGCTGGGGGTGAGGGGAGATACGCCGCATTTAGCGCATCAATAAGCTTCGGAGCAATATTGGGAATCCGCCCGCCCGCTTGATGTTGGGAGAATAGATCATGTTTGTCAGTGTCGGGGTAGAGATAAAGCGGGAAATTTACATTGCCGCCACGGTAAAACAGGTTAAAATCCTCGATTTGGGCGGAGCAGAATACGATATTCCATTCATGTTCAGTCCCCACTACCTGCCCCGCGCGACCGATGCATAATGCGATGTTGGGTTGTAACATATGGCGCATCACATCAAGGAGAGGACGTTCCACTAAGTCTTTTGAATAGAAGATAACGCGTGTATCAAATGGCCTGTAAAGAATATCCTGGAAACGCCGTTTCCATTCTATATCATTAGAAGAACGTCGCCGAAACTTGGAGAGCTTAAAAGTGGATGTATCCTTTAGGCCAAACGTGGCCCGGACGAACTCGTCATCCAATCCCAGATTGCGGAATTGAGTGATTCGAGAGATAAGCGGAGGGAGCGCGAAGTCAATGGCGAAAGAGTCACGCGCCGTTACAATACCCACTGAATTGACTGGGACTATCCGCATTATTGGCAAATACTTGTCATACTCTTCTTCGTATTTATTCTCCTTTGGTATAAAGAAATAGAAGGGCGGTTTAGGTTGGATAATCGTATGCCTTATCTGACAAAAATCGTGAGACAAAAGGATACCATATTTATTCTCCCTCGTGCCCCATATTTCCGCAAATTGAATCCGACATTTCCTGCGCCGTGATCTATGTTTAATCAAGAGCACTATGGCAACACCCTGTCGGATATCAAAGACATTTTCGTCTTTTGAGCCGTCAGGCGCCTTTTCCTTCTTAATTGAGTTGCCATGGAGGTTGAGGATATAGATTTCATCGAAGGAATTCATCATGGATTGCCGCATGCCCCGGAAGGTCGGATTGTCAAGGTAGGCATGGTTTGTAATAAAACCAATAACTCCTTCGCCTATTTGGTCAATCTTCCATTGAGCAAAGCGGATGAACTTCACGTAGTCGTCGTGCAACCAGTGCTTTCTCTCGCCGAACCATCCGCCGTCGATAATCTTGTACTGCTCGATCAATTGGCCGATCCAGGTTTTCTGTTTGACCGTCATACCTTTTTTAGCAGTGGTTTCTATAGGAACCAGATCAAAATATGTGCGCACCTGCTCGGTTCTTGCCTTAATCTCGTAACCCTTGACGTACTTCTCGCCCTTTGGCTTATAAACGCCGCGCTCACTTGCGTTCGCCGAAATCCCCGAATAAGGCGGATTCCCGAGAATAACAAGGATAGGCCTTTCCTTCTTCACCCGACCGGCCAGATGAGATTCTTCGGATAGTGATGCCATGCCGGGCAATGAGGTCTGTTCGAGTTCTTCCATCTCCAGGGTATTGGTTAGATAGTACTGAAACCGTTCTTCGCCGGTGAGTTTATGGCCCAGTTCTTCCAGAAGATAACCCATTTTGAGATGGCCAGCGGCATATGGGGCCATCATCAATTCGAAAGCAAAGAAATGCTGGAGGATATGGTCGCGGATGAATTTGGATTTCGCCCCCGGTCCGTACTTGGCGACGTATTCGTCAACGGCCACCTTGGCAGCATGGGCAAGAAACGTCAGCGTTCCACCGGCGGGATCCAACACAGTGACGGATTGGTCGGCGAATCCATCCTGTTTGCCGAATGTATCCTTCAGGATAATATTGAGCGAACGAACGATATATGAAACGACCGGCTCCGGCGTATAATACACGCCGCGCCGTTCGCGCTCTTTTGGATTATAGGCGGCCAGAAATGTCTCGTAGAAATGAAATATAGGGTCGCTTCCGCGGCCTTTTTCGAAATATTCGTGGAGGACGTTGTTAACGTCCGCGACGGCCAGGACTTCCGCGATGTCATCGACCGTGGCTTCCATATTCTCGGAAAGGCCGAAAGATACGAAATGAAAGATGTCACGCAGGATGCCTATGGTTTTCGGTATCAGGTAATAAGCGAGTTTACGGTTAAATACGCCATTGGAACGCGTACGCGCGGCGAATAAACCGTACGTAATTGTTTGCGCATACAAATCGGCGAACTGATCCGGTTCCAGATTGGAAATCAGATGCTTTTGAAAGGCTTCGTAGAATCCCAAAATCCTTTTGGCCCCTTCGGTTCTTGCTTCTCGGATTTCTTCCTTAATTACCTCGTCGCGCAAAAAGCGGGTGCGGATGGCCAATTCTTTGGCCAGGGATTCGGCGGTATAATTGGTCGGAAGCGAAAACTGTAGAAACCGTTCCAGCAAAGCCATGAATTCCGTCGCATGCTCGGCTGGCGGAATCGTCTTCAGTTTCGCCGGGATAAACGGTCGGGCAAGAAGTATCTGATCGATTCGCTTACCGTCGCGATAGAGTCTGAATTCATAGAAATTCGTAAGGATCAGATTGGGAAACGTGGCTAGATATCGTTCCAATTGTTCGCTGTTTTCGATTTCATCCAGCTTTGCCTTAGGCGGTTTGGCTTCTATATATCCGACCTGTGAATGTTTGCCGTCCCAAACGCGGAAATCAGGGTTGCCTGCCTCGGTCTTTTTCGGCAGCGTTGTTATGTGGATCTTCTTGCGTCTCTTGATGTTGGAATATTCTTCGATTAAATCTTTTAACGCACCGTAATACGATTCCTCGCGAGCGTCCCCGCGCTTGGTAATGCTGGCGATTTCTTTGATATACTTATCAATCATGGTTCTCTTAATATAGACGCGCCTTTAATGGGCGGTCAAGAGAATAGTCGGGAGCACAGGGCTCCCGACCTACAGGAATTCTCGCAGCGCGAACGCGTCCGGCACGGGCGGGCCGCGCACGCATCCCCCTCTCTTTACTACCATCACATCTTTACTTGCCTGGCCAGGATGTGATTGCGGAATCCCCCCTCCATCTGTATGCTTCAGTGGATCGCGGGCACGGACGATCGGAGAAGAGGTGGGCAACTAATACTATGGGGCCCCCTGTTTTTAAGCAAACGAACCCATTTTGAATGCCGCCAAATCAGCGTATCCGGTTGATAGATAAATTGTTCGCGCCTCCCGACCATTCGGCGAGTCGAGCCAAAAATTGGGTTCGTCTTGGGTTTGTTTGCGGATATACGGCCGATTTTTCGCGGCGCACACGGGTCCGCCGTAAATCGGACGGGGCACGCAAAGATCGGGCAGATGTGGACATCTGCCGCGCACGGAATTACGGGCAGGTCATCCGCCTGCGGCGGACCTTCGGCGGATCAAGACCTGCCCGAACACCAATCGCCCCGCATCAATCCAGTTTGACGCGACGGTAGGGATAATAGTGCGGTTCCCACATGGCGTCGCGAATCAGCTTGGCCAGATGCTCATCGCTGGCAATCATCCCATAGCCGTCCTCGCGCGCCTGCTTGGCCACGGCCAACGCCACCGTGAACGACACGTCGCGGATATTGGTCAACTCCGGCAGAAGCATCCCCTTGGCCCGCTGTTCGGCGGTGACCATCGACGACACCGCGCAGCTGGCGGCGTGGAACATCCGGTGCGTGATGCGGGTCGCCTGGCAGACGATGGCGCCCAGCCCCATGCCGGGGAACATGTACAGGTTGTTGCACTGCGAAGTGACCATCATCTTGCCGTCGGGGCCGGCAAACGGCGCATACGGCGAACCGGTCGCGACCAGCGCTCGGCCATTGGTCGCCTTCATGACGGCCTCCGGCGTGGTCTCGCTTCGGTTGGTCGGATTGGACAAGGCCAGGATGATCGGGCGGTCGGTGTTTTCACCCATCGTCTTGAGGATGTTCTCATCGAACGCCCCGGCCTGCGTGGACAGGCCGATCAGAATCGTGATCTTGCCGTGCTTGACGACTTCGGCCAGAGACGGAGATCGGTCTTTCGACACCGGCCAGTCGGCAATGACGGATTTGGGCTGGACGAAGTTGGCCTGGTAATCCTCGGCCTTCATCCCTTCCACCAGCAGGCCGTTGATGTCGATCGGATAGATTCGCCGACGGGCCTCCTCGATCGGCACGCCGCCCTGCTCGTGCATCATGGTCACGATGGCGTTGGCCACGCCGCTTCCGGCCTGGCCGAAGCCATAGATGGCGATGCGGTCATCGGCCAGCGAGCGGTTGCGGATCGATGCCGCCGTACAGAGGGCCGCGGCGGCGGTAGCGCCGGTCCCCTGGATGTCATCGTTGAAGCTGAGGATGCGGTTTTTGTACCGTTCCAGAAGCGGGAAGGCATGCTGACGGCCGAAATCCTCCCATTGCAGAAGGGCGCGCGGGAAGACCCGCCGGACCCCCTGCACGAAACGCTCGATGAGGTCGTAATACGCCTGGCCGGTCAGACGGGGCTGGCGGATGCCGATGTAGAGGGGATCGTTGAGCAGGCGTTCGTTGTTGGTGCCGACGTCGATGCAGACCGGCAGAGTCGAGGCGGGATGAATCCCGGCGGCGGCGACATAAAGGGCGATCTTACCGACCGGAATCCCCATGCCGTCGGCCCCCAGGTCGCCGAGTCCCAGTATCCGTTCGCCGTCGGTGGCGACCATCAGGGAGATGTTCGGCAGGCCGGTGTTTTCGAGGATTTTTTCGATGTTGCCGACGGTGTTGGGAGTCACATAGATGCCGCGGTAGCGGCGGATGATGTGCGACATCTCCAGGCAGGCCTGGCCGACGGTCGGCGTGTAGACGACCGGCAGCATCTTTTCGATGTTGCGGGTCAGGACGGTGTAAAACAGCGTTTCATTGCGATCCAAAAGACTCAGCAGGGTGACATACCGGCCGAGATCGGTCGTTTTCACGGCGTAATTGCCGAGGGTGCGCTGCACCTGCAAATCGAGGTCGCCGACGCTGTCGGCCATGAGGCCGGTGAGATCGAATTCCGCCCGTTCGGCCAGGGGAAAGGCGTATCCTTTATTAAGGAGTGGATCCGCCAGAAGCGCCGACCCGGTCAGCGGCACGGCATAGTAGATTTCGTGGGTCAGCGGGTCCACCCGCATTTCAAAACGTTTCATATCATGGCTCCAATCGTTTCCTGTCGGGCGGATTATTCCTAGCCCAATCGGGCGGCAAGGTATAGCCCGGGGGGCGCTCTGGCAAGTGTTTTGGAGAAAAACCTCCGCGTTGACGGATGCGGAGGAAAGAGATGTGTTCCGACAGAATCGGGCGGACGGGGCCGCGCGTGTAATGCGCTCCGGGATAGGGGGTTATGGCCGCCGGCCGGAACCGTAATCGGTTTCCATTGCGGTCGATTCATAACGTCAACGGTGGTTTGGAGCAACCTTCGCCGGAGAAATCGCGTCATACAGGTAGGTAAAAGCCTTCCCAAGGCAATGAGGAGATAACATGAAAGCGGTATTGATCGGTTTGGCGGCGATCTGTTTGTTGGCCCTTCCCGCATCCGGCGAGCGGCACAAGTACAGCGACCGTCACTGCGTCACGATCGACAGTCATTCCTCGGTCGACGGCATGAATCTGAATATCCACGATGGGGAACTCATTTTCACGCCGACGGATGAGGATATCGACGAGGAAGTCCGAATCACCGAGAAGCACGAACTATTCATCAACGACCATCGGGTGAAACTCGATGCCGAACAGCAGAAACTGGTCGACGAGTATTACGAACAGATGATGGCGCTGATCGATTCGGCGAAGAAAATCGGCCTCGAGGGAGCCAAGGTGGGAGTGGATGGAGCCGCCCTGGGGGTCAAGGCGGTGGCCAGCGTGTTCAAGCTTCTGTCACCGGATTATGACACCGAGGACCTGGAACGGGAGATGGAGAAGGAAGCGGCCAAGATCGAGGCGAAGGCGGCCAAGCTGGAAGTCGAGGCCGAGGAGATCGAGGATCAGGCCGACGAGCTGGAAGATCTCCACGATGATCTGTGTGACGAGGTACCGGAGTTGGACAAGCTCGACTGGTTCCGGTAACTCTCGACGGCCATGACTGATTTTCGCCATGAGGCCCTTCAAGCGGATCGTATGGCGGCCAACTCCGCAGCGCTCCATCACCGGGCGAACCATAACTCTCTTGCTTGAAAGCGTACCATCCGTATCCGGCCGGGCGGTGAACCGCCTCCCGGGGGTATCGCCATCCGCCGGAGGCCGGGGTCTGTCCGGGGCAGGGTGCGGCGCGTCACTGGACGAAAGGAAATCGTACCGAATAAACGACCGGTCATCGGGTATAAGAGAAAACCGGTGTCGCCCGGCCCCGGCCGGGGCGGCCCGGCAACCGATGGAGGTTCAATTCGGGGCGTCCTCCGGACCGCAGGGCGGGCGAAAAAAGTTTGAAAGCCGTCGGTCAATTCTGTATACTGTTAGCCAGGGACAAGGGATGGAACGATCGAAGCGAACTGAATCTGTCGGCCGTACGGTCCTCAGGGTGATGGCGGGACTATTTCTGGTCGGGGCGGTTTCCGTCTTTGCGGCCGGCGACGATTTCTTCTCACGGCAGGATATCGATGTGACCGGGCAGGTTTTGGGGTGCCGGGTCGGTGACTGCAATGGCGACGGCAAGAGCGATGTCATCCTGATTGTCGATGAAAACAACGGCCAGCGGGTGGCGAAGGTGTACCTCCAGCGCGAGGGGGATCGGTTTCCTCCGACGGCCGGGCAGATCCTGCCGCTATCCGCTTCGACCAATCTTGTTCAGATGGCCGATCTCGACGGCGACGGCCGGGCAGAGGTCGTGACGGTCGACCGCCAGGGATTGTGGGTTTACCGATCGGACGGCCAGCAACTGTTGCCATCCACTCAGCCGGCGGTGGCGGCGGCGACCATTTTCGCCGGGGGGATCGAGCGGTCCATTCTGCCGCAGGAATTCATCCGGGTAGTCGGCGGACGGCCGGTGGCGATGGTGCCGACAGCCGAAGGTTTCAGCCTATGGGAGTACCGCCAGGGGAAATTCCAGACACTGGGGCAGATCAGCGTGAATCATATGGTTTTTCAGGATGAACGCCCGGCCAAGCAGTTCGGCAATCAGGCCGGCGGATTCGCCATGTCGTTGCCGGAGGCATCGAGTGGCGACGCCAACGGCGATCAGCGTGATGACCTCTACCTGTTGTGGCCCGACCGGCTGGCGATTTTTCTTCAAAACGGTTCCGGGGGATTCGACAATCCACCGAAGACGTTCCTGCGATTCCAGAGGACGGAGGGGGATTTCTGCCAGGCGCAGTTGGCCGATTTCGACCGTGACGGCCGTCAGGATTTGATTTGCAGCCGGTCGCTGGGGGGGGTCTCCGGCGCCCATACGGAAATAGACTTTTATCCCGCCGACCGTCTGGCGCAGGGGGATTCGGAGGGGAGCCAGCACGTGACCCTGACCGATGCCTGCGGCAATCTGCTGGTGGATAATCTCGACCGTACCGGCGGGTTGGAGCTGATTGTCCCGGCCATCGAGCTGGGGATCATATCCACGGTCAAGACCATGATCACCGGCAAGACCGATTTTCATCTGCTGGTCTATCCCATCGACAACCTCGGCCGTCCGGCCAGGGAACCGGCGGTCAGGCGGAAATTGTCCTGCCGGCCCAGCTTCGACCAGGCCAATCCGACCGCCTCCATCCGAGTGGAGCTGTCGGGGGATTACGATGGCGACGGCCTGCCGGATGTGGCTTTTGCCGACGGCAACGGACAATTATCCTTTTACCGGGGAGCTCCCGGTGAATATATTCAGACGAAGGCCTCGCTGGTGCTGGATATGCCCGATCCCGATCGGCTCCAGGTGGCCTCGCTCAACGGCGATGGCCGCTCCGACCTGATCGTCATCCATCGGGCCAACGCCGGCAGTTGCCGAGTGACCCTGCTGGTCACCGCACGGATCAGTTAATGCG
>JAAZOE010000537.1 GCA_012797915.1 Candidatus Zixiibacteriota bacterium
ATCATCATCACCGGCGGAAACCGCCAAGGACGAGGAGGAACTTGCTTCCGGCGAAACCGCGGCGGCGGAATCCGGCGATGATCTTGGGCCGATTCAATGGGGGCGGCCCAAACGCAAGAAGTTAAGTCGATAACACGCAATGGCGACAATCCGCGGCCGGTCGAGACGAGCTCTCTGCCGGCCGCATTTTTTTGTATTGCCTGCCCCTGCCGCGACGACCGTTACCTGATGCCTCGAAGGAGTGCCGATCCGAAGAACTTTTGCATCTTTCCCCGGTTGTAGGGGTATGAATAGTACTTGACAGGGGAGGGGTGGACCTGCAAATTGGCCATGGAAAGGATTAGCAATGAACGGGTTAAAAGTCGGTTTTTTGCTTATCGCTTTGACGGCGTTGTTTATCGCCATCGGGTATTTTCTGGGCGGGTCTCAGGGGATGGTTATCGCCTTCGGCCTGGCAGTCGTCATGAATTTCGTCTCGTACTGGTTTTCCGATAAAATCGTTCTGGCCATGTACCGCGCCCGGCCGGCCACGGAACAGACCGACGCCAAGTTGATCCGGATCGTTCGGATGGCCACCCAGCGGGGCGGCCTGCCGATGCCGAAAGTGTACGTCATTCCCACCGAGGCGCCCAATGCCTTCGCCACCGGTCGCAACAAGGACCATGCGGCCGTCGCCGTGACCGAGGGAATCCTCCGCCTGTTGTCTTCCGATGAGCTGGAGGGAGTCATCGGCCACGAACTGGCCCATGTCAAGAATCGCGACATTCTGATCGGCTCGATTGCCGCCACCATCGCCGGCGCCATCGGTATCCTGGCCTCCATGGCCCGTTGGGGGGCGATGTTCGGTGGATTCGGCGGGCGCGATGACCGCGATGGCGCCAATCCGATCGCTCTGCTGGTCATGGCCATCGTGGCCCCGCTGGCGGCCATGGTCATCCAGATGGCGATTTCCCGGTCCCGCGAATACAAGGCCGACCGGATTGGCTCGGCTATTTCCGGCAAACCACTGGCTCTGGCCTCGGCCCTGGAAAAGCTCCACCATGCGCCGGTGCGCCTGAATCTCGACCAGCGTCCGGCGACGGCGCATCTCTTTATTGCCAATCCTTTGTCCGGCCGGGGACTGGCGAACCTGTTCTCGACTCATCCGCCCTATCAGGAGCGGATTAAACGACTGCAGGAACTGGCCATGACCGGCGTTCCTTTGGCATAAGGATGAATATCTGCCGGACCGCCGGTCCGGCCTCCCTATGGATACCAGGGTACTTGAGCTTCTTGCCATCATCGTTCTGATTCTGGCCAACGGCTTTTTTGCCGCCTCGGAATTTGCGTTGATCGCGGCCCGGAAAAGCCGCATCAAGAACTGGGCCCGTAAGGGGAACCGGGCCGCCGCCCGGACCCGAAAACTCCTACAGCAACCGGATCGTTTCCTGGCCACCATACAGGTCGGCGTGACCTTCGTCGGCACCCTGGCCGGCGTATTCGGCGGAGCCACTCTGGCCGAAGGTCTGACGGTCGCTCTCCAGCGTTCGCCGTTCGAATTCGTCCGCTCCACCGCCCAGCCGATCGCCATCATCGTCGTCGTGGTCTTCGTCTCCTTCCTGTCGATTGTCCTGGGGGAACTGGCCCCCAAATATATCGCCTTGATCAATCCCGAAAAGACCGCCCTGCGGATCACCCGGCCGATCTGGCTGTTCTCCCGGGCGACCTTCTTTCTGGTGACCTTCTTCACTTGGTCGGCGCGCAGCCTGCTGAAAATCCTCGGCCTGTCCAAAATTCCCGAACGGGCGCATATCTCCGATGAGGAAATCAACATCCTCATCTCCGAAGGCATCGAAAAAGGAGCCTTCGACCCGACCGAACAACGGCTGATTAAATCGGTCTTCGATTTCACCGACACCACTGTCCGCCAAGCCATGACCCCGCGGGTCGACATCGTCGGCATCCCCCTCGGCGTCACGCAGGAAGAGGCGATGGCGATCATGGCCCGCAACGGATATTCCCGTTATCCCGTCTACAAAGAATCCCTGGACCAGATTACCGGGATGATTTACGCCAAGGATTTCATGGTTCCGCTGGCCGCCGGGGACCGTATCGAATTGACCGCCGTCATCCGCCGGCCCATCTTCGTCCCCGACTCGATGCCCCTGACCTCACTGTTGTCCACCTTCCAGAAACGCCGCGTCCATATCGCCGTCGTGCTGGATGAATTCGGCGGCACGGCCGGCGTGATCACCATGGAGGATATCCTCGAGGAAATCGTCGGCGACATCCAGGATGAGCATGACCAGGACCAGGCCGAATTCGTCCTCCATTCCGACTCCGTTGCCTTTGCCGCCGGGGGACTACGTCCCGACGAACTCAACGATCAATTCGGGGTCGATCTCCCGGAAAAAGTGTCCGATACGCTGGCCGGCCTGATCATCGAAACGCTCGGCCGGGTGCCGGAAAACCGCGAGACCATCCTGATCGGAGGGGTGATGTTCACCATCCTCGAAATGAGCGGTAATCGGATCCTGCGGGTCCGCGTCGAGAAGAGTCCGGAAACCGCCGGGGGCGAGTCGCGGCGGAAGGATCGGGGCCGTCTATGATCGAAAGCCTGCTGGCCCTCTTCGAACAGCTGGGGTACACCGGCATCCTCATCCTGATGCTCCTCGAAAGCACCGTCTTCCCGGTTCCCAGCGAACTGGTTATGATTCCCGCCGGGGTTCTGGCCGCGCAGGGAAGGATGAACCCGTACCTGGCCGTCTTCATGGGCGTCCTCGGAAGCCTGCTGGGAGCGTTGATCAACTACTGGATCGGCTGCAAACTGGGGAAACCGGTGCTGGACAAATACGGCAAGTACATTCTCCTGCCGCCCCATCGTCTCGCCCGGGTCGAATCGTTCTTCCTCCGGCACGGCGAGATCAGCACCTTCACCGGCCGCCTGCTACTGGGGGTCCGCCACCTCATTTCCATCCCGGCCGGGCTGGCCCGCATGAACCTGACCCGGTTCGTCGGCTTCACCGTGCTCGGTTCCGGCATCTGGGTCGCCATCCTGGTCGTGCTTGGGTATGTCGCCGGACGGGAACTGGAACGGGTGACCGACGCCGAAATCAAAGCCCTCTGGGAACGGTATTCCGCCCAGATCACGGTCGGATTGATTCTTTTCTGCCTGATCGTCATTGTTGCGTATATCCTCTGGCATCGTCGTCGCCGCCGGGTTGAAACAAAATCGTAATCGGCGGCCGACCTGGGATGATGCAGGGGAAACGCCCCTCATGTCGCACCGCAACCGCTCAACCAGTGGAGGAACGATGAAACTGGACACGATCGAAAAGATCCTGGAATTTGCCATCGCCAAGGAAGAGGAGGCCAATGCCTTCTACATGGACCTGGCCCGCCGGATGGACAAAGCGCACCTGAAGGCGATCTTCGAGGATTTCGCCCGCGAGGAGCTGGGGCACAAGCAGAAGCTGCTGGGGGTCAAATCGGGACGGTTGCCCATGCCCTCGACCGAAAGAGTTCAGGACCTCAAGATCGGCGACCACCTGGTCGAGGTGACACCCGGCAAGGACAGTACCTTCCAGGATGCCCTGGTCGTGGCCATGAAAGCCGAAAAAGCCGCCTTCAAGCTCTACACCGAACTGGCCGAGGCGGCCGACAAGCCGGAAACAAAGAATCTGTTCCTCTCCCTGGCCCAGGAGGAAGCCCGGCATAAGCTCCGGTTCGAGATCGAATACGATCAATACACGTACAAGGAAAACTGATTCGTCCCGCTGCGGCCCGATATGCCTCCGGCCGCCGGAAGCGGCCGGGGGAGATTCAGCGACGGCCGCGGTAGAAGTCGATCATGGCCGCCAGGAGGCCGGGCAGGGTATGTTCCTCGGCCTCGCGCGCCACGGTCAGCCCGGCTTTGGTCAAGGCCTTCGACACCGACGGTCCCAATGAAAACAGCTGCGCTTCGGCAGTCAGCGAAGCGATTTCGTCCTCCGACAGGTTCCGATATAATCCATCCACGGTCGATCCGCTGGTGAACAAGATCGCCTGCGGCGGCCGGTCCATCAGCATGGCCCGGAATCCCTCCGGCCATTTGGCATACTCCGTCCGATAGACCGTCAGCGGATAGACCGTCGCTCCCGCGCGGGGAAGAGCCTGTTCGAGGGTGTCATCGGCCAAATTGCCGCGCACCCGCACGACGACGGCGTCGCGCAAATCGAGCGATCGCGTCATCTCCTGAGCCAGGTCTTCGACCGTCGCCTTGGCCGGGATAACATCGGGGGCGAATCCATGCTCGTCCAGCGCCCGCGCCGTCCCGCTGCCGACTGCCGCGATCTGAAACGCGCCGAGATTGCGCAGGTCTCCGATCCGGTCGATGTATTGACTGAAGAAATACTCCACCCCGTTTTCACTGGTGAACACCAGCCAGGCATTCTCCTGCTCCACTTCTTCGAACGCCGCCCAGCCGCCGTCGTCCTCGATGATCTCCGTGTAAATGGTCGGATAGGCCAGGACCTCGGCCCCCAGTTCCCGAAGATTTCGGTACAGTTCGTGGGCCTGATCGAAGGGCCGGGTGACCATCACCCGCAATCCGCCCAAGGGAAGATTCGCCGCCTCGACGGCCGCGGAAGGACCGACCTGCCGGCCCGAGATGATTTCCATCCGCAATCCGCGGCCTTTGACCGCCCCGATTTCCGGATCGTCCCCATCGGTCGAGGCCAGCACTTTCATCCGGGCGACATGAAGTCCTTTGCGGGCCAGGTCGACGATGATCGCGGCGATTTCCTCCGGGGAGGGTGTGTCCTCCTCCGGCTCCGGGCCAACATATCGTTTGTGCACGATCTCCGGCAAACCGAGGATGAATTCCTGCGGCACCTGATCGTCATACACGACCGCATCGGCGGCCAGCAACCGTTCTTCCCCACGAATCGTGATCAGATCCGGTTCGCCGGGGATAAAATCAATGAAGAACACGTTGCCGGTTTCGATCTTGGGCATAACCTATCCTCTGTTTGAGATCTTCGCCATCGTTCGGGCGCCGGTTTCTCCCAACGGCAGGCCGTCTCTGTATACGCGCGTCATCTGAAAACGACCGGCGGAATCCGTCCGGCCGTGCCGCCCCCGAGATGGCTTCCTACACGCACCCGGTTGGACGGGCCAGACCGGCCACTTTGCAGGCCCCCTTGGCCGGGCCGGAGGGAAACAGGTCGTAAATCTGCTGAAGCGACAGGCCGGTCTCCTTACACAACCGTCGGACCATCGGGGCGATCCCGTTTTCCTCGTAATACTTGCGCAGATAGTTGATCACCTTCCAGTGGTCCTCGCCGAGGCTTTCCAATCCTTCCGTGCTGGCCAGAGCCAGCGCCACCCGTTCATTCCATTCCTTGGGCATCTCCATGAAACCGTCGTCGTCGACCGCTATCCTGATATCCTGCCATTCCAGTGTTGCCATATCTCGATCCTCAGATAGAAAGCCTGCCGTTCCCGTCGTTAAAAACGGCGCCCGAGGGCGCCATTCCAAGCTCCAGTATACGGCATTCCGCCGGAAAGTCAAGTGGGCGGAAGCTTTTCGCGGGGGGCGTTTCCCGCTCATTTCTTTCTCGGTCCCCGCGAAGAGGGTCGAATGCTCCCGCGTCCAACCACATGTCCATTCACTGCCGCCCGACCTTTTCGAGCATGGCGCAATAGAATGGCGCCTCGCCAGCAATCACCCGGGCAATGGTCCACCCCGTGCCGTCGAGGATCGCCCGCATTTCCTCGACGGAAACGAACAGGTAGTCGAACCCGGGAGGCTTGCAGGTCCGGAACCGCACCCGGATACGGATCCGGCCGGGCATTCGTCCCCGGCGGATGTTGCGGCGATGATACGCCGTATGCTCCGGGATTTCAGTGGCTTCCGGGACCGTGCTTTTGGCGATGATCCGCGCCCCCGGCGTGGTCATCCGATGAATCACCTTCAGCAACCGCCGCGCCCGGGCGAACGATCCGAACAGGCCGAAAATATTCCCCATCATGATGATCGTATCGAACGTCCCCATCTTCGGCCCGATCTCCATGATCGAACGCACATGGACTCCGTCAAACCCCGCTCGCGGCAGACCTTGATCGCCCGAGGAGAGATATCGATCCCGACCCCGTCGAGTCCCTGCTGTTTCAGATACGGCAAACACCGTCCCGCCCCGCGGCCGATATCCAGCACCCGGCCGCGGGCGAGTCGGATCGCCTGCCGCTGATGCCTCGGCCACCGGCGATACTCGGCGAAATACGATCCCGGCCCATGGCTGAAGGCGATGAAGTCGTCATCCCGTTCGACCGCCTCGAAGACGAATTTCTCCCTCTTCCAATAGGCGTAAATCTCACGTCCATAGGCGTCTTCGCCGGCTTTCAACCCGGCCATCGATCCCTCCATTCGAAAAGGTCCATCCGACCGGCCCAATATACCTCACCCGGCAATTGGACACAACGGTCGTTCCCCGCCCGAAAAAAACCCAATACCATCTCTTTTTAGACCGTATCTAAATTCATGACGGACCCGGTTGCCATATTGCTCCGATGCGGCGTCCGACCGACCTCCCAGCGGGTCGCCATAGCCGACTATATACTTGGCGCCCGTTCCCATCCCTCGGCCGATGAGATTCTGGCTCACGTGAAGAAAACCTGTCCGGCCATCTCCAGGGCGACTGTTTACAACACCCTCAACCTGCTGGTCGAAAAAGGACTGGTGACCACCCAGATCCTCCGCGAGGGGACCGTCGTTTTTGACCCGATCGTCGACAACCACCACCATTTCATCGACGAGCAATCCGGCCGCATCTACGACATCCCCTGGGAGGCCCTGCGGGTATCGGGGACCGCCGATTTGAAGGGGTTCGATGTCCGCCGGTTCCAGGTCGTGTTGCGGGGGCGTCGCCGCCGATGAGGAGGTTTTTTTTGGATCGAATATTAGACGTTGTCTAATGTGTGAATCAACCACCGCATCCGCATCGAGAACGGAAGGCAGACGCACATATATTTGAGAAGGAGAGAACCGATGAAACCGAAGAAACAACTGACCACCTCGGCCGGTATCCCGGTCGGAGACAACCAAAACGCCCTGACCGCCGGTCCGCGCGGGCCGCTTCTGGTCCAGGACTGGCAGCTGTTTGAAAAACATGCCCATTTCAACCGGGAACGGATTCCCGAACGGGTCGTGCACGCCAAAGGCTCGGGAGCTTATGGCACCCTGACCATTACCGGCGATATCACCAAGTATACCAAGGCGAGTATCTTCGCCGCGATCGGAAAGAAAACCGACTGCTTCCTTCGCTTCTCGACCGTCGCTGGCGAACGGGGCGCAGCCGACGCCGAACGGGATGTCCGCGGCTTTGCCCTCAAGTTCTATACCGACGAGGGGAACTGGGACCTGGTCGGCAACAACACGCCGGTCTTCTTCATCCGCGACCCGTACAAGTTCCCCGATTTTATCCACACGCAGAAACGGGACCCGAAAACCAACCTGCGCAGCAACATCGCCATGTGGGATTTCTGGTCGCTGTCGCCGGAAAGCCTGCACCAGGTGACGATTCTCTTCTCCGATCGCGGCCTGCCGGCCACCCTGCGGAACATGAACGGCTACGGCAGCCATACCTATAGCTTCATCAATGCCAAAAACGAGCGGTTTTGGGTGAAGTTCCATTTCAAGACTCTGCAGGGGATCAAGTGCCTCACCGACGCCCAGTCGGCGGAGTTGATCGGCCGCGACCGCGAAAGCCATCAGCGCGACCTGTTCGAAGCCATCCACAGGAAGGACTTCCCCAAATGGCGGATGATGGTGCAGGTCATGACCCCCGAACAGGCCGCCAAAACCGCCTACAATCCGTTTGATTTGACCAAGGTCTGGCCGCATGGCGAGTTCCCCCTGCACGAGGTCGGTATTCTGGAACTGAACCGCAATCCCGAAAACTACTTCGCCGAGGTCGAGCAGGCGGCCTTCTCGCCGGCCAATGTCGTCCCCGGCATCGGCCACAGCCCGGACAAGATGCTGCAGTTCCGGATCGTCTCCTATGCCGATGCTCATCGCCACCGGCTGGGGGTCAACTATGAAAGCCTGCCGGTCAACCGCCCCAAAGTCCCGGTGCAGAGCTATCACCGCGACGGGGCCATGCGATACGACGACAACGGCGGCGGGTCGGTGAATTACGAACCGAACAGCGTCGATGGTCCTCAGCAGGACGAGCGGTTCAAGGAGCCGCCGCTGCCGCTCGACGGCCCCGCTGATCGGTACGATCATCGGCAGGGAAACGATGACTATACGCAGGCCGGCAACCTGTACCGGTTGATGCCCGCCGATGAGCGCGATCGCCTGCATAAGGCCATCGCCGGGGCGATGGCCGGCGTGCCGAAAGAGATCATCGAGCGGCAACTGGCGCATTTCGCCAAAGCCGACAAGGCCTACGCCGACGGTGTCAAGAAGGCCCTTGGCTGGTAGGGAAGTTGGTCGAACGTCGGTATGCGAGTGCGACCGGACGTTTCACCCGGCCGCACCCGTCCGATCCGGGAACCGGCGCCTCCCCGGCGTTGTTATGACCGGCGATATACAGTCAACGCAACGATTTGAAAGGAGAAAAAGATGGACGTCAATACCCAAACCAACCCCCCCTCCATGCCGCGCATCGGCGATAAGGCCCCGGCCTTCAAGGCCGTCACCACCCAGGGCGAAATCAACTTCCCCGACCAGTATGCCGGCAACTGGGTGATTCTGTTCAGCCATCCGGCCGATTTTACTCCCGTCTGCACCTCGGAATTCATGACCTTTGCCACCATGGAAGACCAGTTCGCCAAGGCCAACTGCAAGCTGGTCGGCCTGTCGGTCGACGGCCTCTACAGCCACATTGCCTGGCTGCGAACGATCAAGGACAAGATCGTATACCGGGGGATGAAGAACGTCGAAGTTAAATTCCCGCTGATCGAGGATATCACCATGGAGGTGGCCAAGACCTACGGCATGATTCAGCCCGGCGAAAGCACGACCAAAGCCGTCCGGGCCGTCTTCGTCATCGATCCCAAAGGGATCATCCGTACCATCATCTACTACCCGTTGAGCTTGGGACGGAACTTCGACGAGCTGTACCGCGTTCTCATCGCCCTGCAGACGGCCGACGCCTTTTCCGTCGCCACCCCGGCCGATTGGCGGCCCGGCGACGAGGTCATCGTTCCCCCGGCCGGTTCTTGCGGCGTGGCCAAAGAACGGATGGAAAACAAACAGGACATGACCTGTCACGACTGGTTCTTCTGCACCAAAAAACTCGATAAGGACAAAGTGCTGGGGACGATTCTGAAGAAATAACGCGCGGGTTGCGGTCTCGATCGGTACGCAACCGGTCGTTGTTGAAACCAACCTATCGAATGGGCGGAAGCATTGCTTCCGCCCGTTTGATTTGGGTACGGATGGAAACTCCGCTGGTCCCGACCTTCGTCCGTAACCGGCAGATTACCCGCCAACATCCATGAACGTGCCGGTGGCCGCGGCCCTAACACGTCCATCCTGCGAGATCACAGCCTCCAGATAATGCAGGTTGCGGGCGGTTCGAATCCGCCGAGCGCGAATGGTCGCCGGATGATGTATCAGGATCGGCTCCAGATAGCGAAGATCCAACGCCGCCGGGCGACCGCGCTCAAGGATTTCTCAACAAGCCCTTTGCGATATAGCTTACAAATGTTTCTCCAGAAACACGGCCTCGTCGGTCAGCCCCAGCAATTTGTAAAACCAGAGCGCCCGCTGGTTGTCCGGCAGAACCGACACCGACACCTCGGCCCATTTCTCGATCTCGGCCCGTTTCAGTATCTCGACCATCAGGCCCCGCCCGGCTCCCTGACTGCGGGCCGATTCGGCCACGACCAGGATTTCGATCAGGCAGGACATGGCCGCGTGGTAGAGACTCGGCCGCAGGCTGTAGGCCAAAAGTCCCACCACCACGCCGTCATCCTCCGCCACCAGGATACCGCACCCGGGGTAGGCCGTATACTCCCTGACGAATCCTGCATGGACCGGGCTGTCATCGCCCGATCCCGCCCCCAATTCCTTCACCAAACGAACGACCGCCGGCTCATCTCCCTCGGCGACACTGCGGATATCAATCATTTCACCCTCGGCAGTGATATATTAGCCACCATCCGCCCCCTTTCGGGCCGCTTTGGTTCGATTGTCCGGCATGGATGGCTGCAAGC
>JAAZOE010000538.1 GCA_012797915.1 Candidatus Zixiibacteriota bacterium
TATCCCCGAAAGCCATCTGATTGCCGGGGGCGGGCCGATTCCGACCGCGCTCTGCACTTTTTCCCGTCTGGGGGGCGGCACGGCCGCCCTGATTGCTCCGCTGGGAGACGACAGCTGGGCCGATTTCACCCGTAAAGAACTCGACCGATTCGAGGTCGACCACTCCCTTTGCGTGGTGCGGAAGAAATGCACCTCCGCGCTGGCATTCGCCTGGATCGAACAGCCGACTTCGGCCCGGACCATCGTTCTGGATTCTCCTCCCCGGCTGTATATCGAACCGGATGATATCAACACCGCTCATCTGCCGACGCCAAAAATGATCCATCTCGACGGACGGCACGTGGAAGCGGCGGCCAAGCTGGCTCGCTGGGGGAAAAAGAGCGGCGCGAAAATCATGCTCGATGTCGGTTCGGTCCGCAACCGGGTGGATGACCTGTTCCCGTTTATTGATTATCTCGTCTGCGCCGACCAGTACGCCTTCCATTATTTCAATACCCAGTCGGTCTTTCTGGCCCTGGCCGGGTTTCGGGAGATGGGTATTCCGGAGGTGGTCATCACCTGCGGCACCTCCGGGGCCTACGGGCTCCAGGCCAAGGGAAGCCCGGTGTTCCAGAAAGCCTATAAGGTCAAGGCGGTGGATGTCACCGGGGCGGGGGATGTGTTTCACGGAGCGTTTTTGTACGGTCTCCGCAAGAAATGGGACCTGCCTGAACGGCTCAAGTTCGCCTCGGCCGCGGCGGCGCTGAAGTGCCGTATGCGGGGGGCGCGGGACGGCATCCCTACTCTTGATGAGACGATCACATTCGTGAAAAACCACCGGGTCTACCATGATTGATTGGTTGTTGACAATCGACCGGAGCATTTTCTTGTTCATCAATCAGGGTCTGGCCAATCCGGTCACTGATTTTATCATGCCGGTCATCACCAACGACAACTTCCTGCGGGGACTGTACGGCCTGCTGATTATGACCGTGCTGATTCTCGGGCGGAAACGATATCTCTGGGCTATTCTCTTTTCGATCGTAGTCGTGGCTCTGACCGATCAGACATCCGCCTCGTTGATCAAGCCATTGGTCGGGCGACTTCGTCCCTGCAAGGTGATGGAGGTGCATCTGCTGGTCAACTGCGGGTCGGGGTTTTCGTTTCCCTCGTCGCATGCGGCCAACCTGTTCGGGCAGGCGTTGTTCTGGGGGTTGGTATTTCGCCGGGCGCTCTGGCCGGGCGTTGTTTTCGCTTTTCTGGTCGGCATATCGCGGATATTTGTCGGCGTGCATTACCCGCTGGATTTTTTAACCGGGACGGTTATCGGCGCCCTCGAAGGCGCGGTGATGGCCTGGTTGTACCTGTACCTATATACTCGCCGGAAACTTCCATTTACTCAAATTGACCCGCCTGCAGTTAAATAATCAACGTAAAAGCGAAGCGTTCGTTCAATTCAACCGATAATCCGGGCACATTACCGGTTCCGGACCGCCCCTGAATAGATAATTCACGATAAAAACAGCATCCCCGATTGAGACAAGATTGTCACAGTTCAAATCACCCGACTCGAAGGGGTCAGGTGGCGGGCCACCTCTGAATACGTAAGTAATAATTATCACGCCGTCGCCGATGTTGACTTTCCCATTACCATCAACATCACCGGGGATGAAAACCCCGATATTGTGCGCCTCAAAGATATTGGAAAATGTTTCGTTGAATGGATAACCCGATAACCGCCATCCATCGATAAACTCGTAAATGTTCCACGGATGATTATGGTTGGTGCTATCGGGAAACGGATCGTACCAGTAAAGAACGTCCCAAATCGCGGAAAAACCTGACCAAGACAAACCGCCGTTATGATCATTGTTATGTCCGTATAGGACCGAACCCTGGTAGTAATTGTCGTCATCGCTGGCGTCGTACAAGTCCCAGAGACTTGCTAATACCGCACCCTCAACTTGCGCGCCATTAAAATACGGTGTGAGATGTGAAGGTCCTTCATATCGATTTACATATGGTGCATCAGGCAGTGGAAGCTCGTGGTTTGTAAGTATGATCGTGTCTTCGTATATCGAATCTCGGCAGACAGGTGTACCGTTCAATATTGCCTGAACGACGTCGGCGAGGGATTCATTAAATACCAAATCAGGTATACGATTGTGGATTCCTCCTGAGCTGTCATGATTTGGGGGCACAATCAGATTATGCTGGCCGAAGGCATAGGGCGACCATTCCGTGTAATAGTACATTAGAAAATGGACATACTCATGAATTATGACGCACTCATCCCATTCATCCCAGTTGTGATCATCGCCGTTTCGATTGTTAATAAAAATCAGAGGTAGGCCAGCAACAATATAACGCCCACAAAAGCTTCCCGAATATTGAGTATTCAGGGAATCCCAATAGACCCAAACTGGGTCCTGAACTAGGCCGGTTTTGCTGTAGAATTCCCAATAACCGCTTCGTATGGCTTGGGCTATGTGATAAGGCGCCGGATAGGTGCTATTAGTAGTATAAGATATGGGGATATCGACGTCGTAATAGCTGGGATTTGAAATCACTACGCCAAATTCATAAGGCCATAACGTTGCCCCTTCTTCCAGAGTATGTGATTCCGTCCAGCACACGGTCGCTGCCTCATTTCCCGATATTTCCAGCACGGCAATATGCGAATTGGCCGTATAGAAGGCAAAAGCCCCGTCGGCATCTGTGGTCAATTCGAAATCAAAGTACCAGCTCCCATATAATTCATACGCCACGTAGTATCGCATGTGCGCGGCGGGCGTAGTATCGTGAGGGATATAGACATTAAAAAAACGGCCGGTAACCAAGTAGGAACCAGCCGTTTCTTTCATCGCGCCAAGCCCCCTTTGCGATGGCGTTACGGAAATTGTTTTCTTCTCCGGTTGTCGGTGAGGCGGCACCGGACCTTCGATTTTCTCAACCGGCGGGATGGTATCGACTTGAATCACGGGTTTGTAGATCGTTTGGATGATAATTGGATGGCCGTCTTTCCACAGGGTATCGGGTTTTGGTGGAGCGGGTTTCGGGATTTCGACGCCGCGATAGAGAGTATCGGAAGCAAAGAAATTGGCGGTCATACACCGGGAGCCATAGGCCGCCGTCCCGCAATATGTCTTGACTACACCGGTGATTTGAGTTGGCATTCTATGTCTTAGCCTGACCTTCGCCGTTAGCGAATATTCCTGCAAGGGTTTCAATTGCCCTCTCCAACTACGATCAGTAACATATTCTATGTTGGTATCGGGCAGCAAATAGGCCTGGTCGATTCGCTCAGCCCATTCTTTTGCTGCCTCCGCGGCCGCCGAATCCCCCTTTCGTCCCTTTTCGGCAAACTGTTCCTCCAGCATTTTCATATGCTGGTAGAAGGGCCCTTCCGGTTTGAGGGTGAATGTAAAGATGATCGTCAGTTCCGGAATTATCTCCGGGTCGCCTATCACCGTGATTGAGCCATCAATGACCATCTGCATATACGGCGAATCATCGGACAACCCGTTGTTGACGCATATGCATAACAAGATGGTTGCTACAAATACCACCAACCGTTTCATAGTCCCGTCCTCCTTCCATTTATACACGACAAAGATTAACTTCTTCCAATGTTGCCAAAAAAATAGTATATAATCCTACGGTATTTGTGAAGTGATTTTAGCCCCCGTGTATCACATTCTATCGTTTCCGGCAGTTATGGCCAACCCGTTACCCTATTAGCCACAATCTATTGCATTGCAATACATTGCGCCCCTCCCTGGTGTGCACAAATATTCCTTTACAACGATGCCGCCTATCCCGTAGGTTGTGCTCCAACCGGCCAAAACTATGCGCATACTCTTTCTCGAAAACGAGGATTCCTTCACCTGGAACGTCGTCGACGCCCTGCCGTTCGAGCGCCGCGATATTTGCATCCGTTCCGGACGTGAAGCCGCGGGCGACCCGCAGGCCCTCGATGGTTTCGACGCCATAGTCATCGGCCCCGGCCCCACCGATCCGATCCGCGCCGGGATCGTGAATGTCGTCCGCAGAGCGGCTGAAGCCACAATGCCTCTCCTCGGCATTTGTCTCGGCCATCAGGCCATCGGTTTGGCTTTCGGGGCGACGCTTATCCGCACTCACCCAACTCACGGCAAGACATCGACCATCATCTTCGAACCATCCCGCCTTTTTCCCGGCATCACAGGGCCTCAGACCGTTATGCGGTACCACTCGCTGTCGCTGGCGGAGGTGAGTACCCCGTTGCGGGTCGTTGCCTCGACGGTCGACCGTATCCCGATGGCGATCGAACATGAGACGCTTCCAATAGCCGGACTGCAATTCCATCCGGACTCATACGCCACGCCGAACGGGCGCGACATGATTGCGGCCTTTTTCAAGGCGGTGCGATGAGACTGTCGGCGGTGGAAGATTACGAGTCTTTCGCCCTGCTGGGACCCGGATTCGGCAATGGCCGATTCATATTATTGACCGGCTTGCACGAGGATAGTCCCCCGCAGTTGGTCTATACCTCGTTTGAAACATCAGGGGCGCGTCCGCGCGGGTTTCGATGCGAATCTATGGAAGCGGTGGATATCGAGTTCGATGTCACGCCGCGGGCCGTCACCCCTATTCTCCACGATGACGGGTATCGCGACATAATCGAGCGGATACGGACGGCCATCGCCGGCGGCGATGTCTATCAGGTTTGCTATACCGTCCGGGCGGAGATCGGCCCGACGACCGGGGCCGAATTACTAACCCTAATGTGCGGCCGAGGGGTACCCCGGTTTGCCGCCTGGGTTCATTTGCCGGACGGAACCGAATTCGTGTCCGCCTCGCCGGAGCTGTTTTTCGAAACCGACGGCTGTCGGGTCCATTCGGAGCCGATGAAAGGGACGGCCGCACCCGATGCCGCCGGGTTCCTCGTTTCCAGCGAGAAGGACCTGGCGGAACTGGCGATGATCACCGACCTGATCCGCAACGACCTGACGCAGGTATGCGTGCCCCGGTCGGTGACGGTCGCCTGCGAACGCCGCATCATCGAATTGCCGTACGCTCTGCAGACCGTCAGCGACGTGGTCGGAGAAATGGCCGAGGGTATGACGCCGCTGGACATATTGGCGGCGTTGCATCCCGGCGGGTCAGTGACCGGCACGCCCAAGACGGCGGCGCTGGCGATGATCCAGCAGATCGAAACCGGGCCGCGCGGAGCCTATTGCGGTTGCCTCGGTCTGTGGGACGGCGACCGATCGACGTTCAGCCTGCTCATCAGGACGGCGGCCAAAACTCCCGCCGGATGGGTCTACGGCGTGGGCGGCGGTATCGTCTATGATTCGGAGGCGGAACGGGAGCACGATGAGCTGCACATCAAGCTCGGGGCGTTGAGTTTGATGGACGGTTTCCGCGTCTAGTCATCTCGGCAGAAGCCATTTTACGGGGGGGCCCGGCCGCGGGCATCGGAGGATATCGACGATTGCCCTGTACTTTCCGCCGAAATGCATTACATTGCAGCCAGACGGTCGTAGCCCCTTCGAAAAATAGGGGCGAACCGGAGGCGGGGGACGGTGGTTTAATAGGCGAACCTCTTTTGGCGAGAACCGACGTGAAAAAGCTGACCATATCCCTTTTGACTCTGATCCTTGCTCTGCTCCTCTCCGCCCCGGCTTGGGCCGGGATGATCCTCATCCCGATGGACGACACCCAGACCGACCACCTCAAGGCCTATGGGGTGGTCTTCGCCTGCCTCAAAGATGGCCAAAAGGGGGAATGGCTGCTTAACTACCGCGCCGGGTCGTTTTTAATCGCCGACAGCGACGCCAACCGCGACCTGTGCCTTTTGCGCGGGGTTGCCTACCAGCCGATCGACAACGAGACGGCCGGGGAAATCTACCGCACCATGGAGTCGGAGAATATGGAACGGGTCAACCTGGAGAAGGCCCCCGCCATCGCCGTCTACGCCCCGCCCAACCGGGAGCCATGGGACGACGCCGTCCGGCTGGCCCTGGAATACGCCGAGATCAAGTACGACCTCATCTGGGACACCGAGGTGCTCGGCGACACCTTGAACCATTACGACTGGCTACACCTGCATCACGAGGATTTCACCGGGCAGTACGGCAAGTTTTACGCCTCCTTCCACAATCAGCTCTGGTACCAGCAGGAGGTCGCCACCAACGAGGAGATGGCTCATAAGCTGGGGTTTGCCAAGGTCTCGGAGATGAAAAAGGCAGTAGCTCGGACGATTAAAGATTATGTTCTCCGCGGCGGGTTCCTGTTTGCCATGTGTTCGGCGGCGGAAACGATCGATATCGCCCTGGCGGCCGAAAACACCGATATCAACCCGGCTGAATTCGACGGCGACCCGGCCGACCCCAACTGCCAGCAGAAATTGGACTATTCGCAGGCGATGGCCTTCACCGACTTCACCGTTTCCCTGGACCCGCTGCTGTACCGCCATTCCAACATCGACACCTACCCCGACCGAACGGAACGGTTTCTGAACCCGGCCGATGATATTTTCTACCTGTTCGACTTTTCCGCCAAGCTCGATCCGGTCCCGACCATGCTGGTGCAGTGCCACACGGCAGTCGTAGCCGGGTTTATGGGGCAGTCGACCGCGCTGCGCAAATCCCTGTTGAAGAAATATGTCATCGTGCTGGGCCAGCCGCTGGAGTACGATGAGGTCCGCTACGTTCACGGCAACCTCGGGCGGGGAACGTTCACTTTCTTCTCCGGCCACGATCCGGAGGATTATCAGCACATGGTCAACGACCCGCCCACCGACGTTTCGTTGCATAAGAATTCTCCGGGGTACCGCCTGATTCTCAACAATGTGCTGTTTCCGGCGGCCCAGCGAAAAGAACGCAAGACCTGATTTGCCGCCCCGCCTTCTTCCGCCGTCGGTAAACGGCGAAAATATAGTCCATGAAACCAGGAACAACCCGGGGCTCTCTTTGTTTAAGCAGGTGAGGGCAGGCTGCGGGAAGGTCCTACAGACATACCGAACATCGCATTCCGATTGAAAGCTTCGAGGTGGTGGCAAAATTGAGAACTTCAACATCGTCATTACGGCCCGCCTGCGTGACAACCCGGTTACGCGGGCCCTCGATGAATTGGGGACGAACATATCCTTTATCGCCCTTCGTCGGGGAGAGTTCGTTCTGGCCGGACGGATCGGCGTGCGATACCTGACGAGGGCGGCATTCA
>JAAZOE010000539.1 GCA_012797915.1 Candidatus Zixiibacteriota bacterium
GGCCGGCGGGTGCATCCAGACCGAATCGGGCGTCTGGACGATAAATCCCGTGATGTGGCTGCCGACGCCGTGCCGCGACGTGGTGGCGGAACCCGGCTATATGGATAACGCCGGCACCGGATTCGGGGAATGTTCCGGCAATGCGGCCTTGACGGTCCGTCCCAATGCCGACACCTCCGTCATCCTGACTCTGGAAAACCCGGGCATCTTGCCGAACGATTTTGCAATCACGGTCGCCTACACCGATGGTTCCGGCTGGATTACCGCCGATCCGTCATCGGGAACGATCCAGACCGGTTTGAACAATACCGTGGATGTGGAATTGACCTTCAGCGACCCCGGCGGCGGACAATCCGGGACGCTGTGGGAGGCGGTGATTACGGTGACGCATGAGGCCGAGGGCAGTCCGCGCGAGATTCCAATCTGCCTGTACGTGTTGTGGCCCGGCAATCCGGTCGAGGGTCACGCCCCGCTGGCGACGACCTGCACCCGGACGGAGGTGTACAACCACGGCGAAATGGGCGGACCGGACAACGCGGCCATGGATTTCATCAACGACTGCGACACGTTTAACATCAACACGACCTCGACCATTTACCTGTATGACGGGTCGACGTTCATCGGCCGTGTGGACGGCGGAGACACGCTGCGCAGCACGATGTACTCCAATTCCATCACCAATGATGATGGTTTCTGGCCGACCACCAATCTGACGATCGATTCGACCGGCCATGCGGCCTACACCCACGCCGAAAGCAAATACCGCACCGGGGACGGTCAGATCGGCGTGACCACGCAGTACTTCGTGCCGAAGCGGGCCGATTCGAGTTGTTTCATGGTGGTCGTTCACCAGATGTACAACCTGAGCGGTTCGACCATCAACGGTGTTGTCCTGGGCGACGTCCTCGACTGGGATGTCCCGGCCGACAGCAATTCCAACAACGGCTCGGGATATGTCGCCAACGATTCGGTTTCGCTGATCTACCAGTACGGCGGCGAGTACAACCAGGATGACTCCACGGAGGCCTTCTGCGATCAGGAATCGGATAACCGGGTCGCGGCGGTCATGTTTGACGGCCAGTATCCGCCCGAGGTCAAGAACGCCCGGACGGTGGACAATGCCACCTATGTCTACTCCAGCGGTCCCTACGGCAACGCCGCTCCCTTCCCGGCCGGCGTCATGTACGCGATGATGAAAACCAGCGAGGGGTTCAGCACCTTCTCCTCGACGGCTCCGGAGTCGTTGTACACCGACCTGTCCACCGTGGTGACTTTCGGCGATTACACCCTGGCCCCCGGCGATACCATTGTGGCCCTGAAAGTCCTGTTCGTCTCCAAGGACGCTCAGCGGCAATCCGCTGCCTGGTGGACGGCCTGGTACAAGGGGATCATGGCCTGGACGGCGGCCAACGTGTATCCCGCCCTCGGGCCGGCGACTTGCTGTAACGTGGCCGGCGACGCCAACAACGACGGCAAAGTCAATGTCGGCGACGCGGTCTATATCATCACCTATGTGTTCCGCGGCGGACCGGCTCCGATCTGCGCGGAGGAAGGTGATGCCAACGGCGACAAGAAAATCAATGTCGGCGACGCGGTCTACATTATTACCTATGTCTTCCGCGGCGGACCGGCGCCCGTGTGCGGCGGGTAAAAACGCCTCCTGTCCGCTTCCGCACACCGAAGGAAAAGGGCCCTGCTCACCCCGGGGCCTTTTTCATGTCCGGGACGATGGCGCCGGAAAACGATGGCCTACACGAAGGTCACCAGAATGGCGCCGCCGACTCCCAGGATGATGCCGATCGTGCGCTGGCGGTTGATCGGTTCGTGCAGCAGCCAGGCGGCAAAAATGAAGATGAAGATATTGCTGGTTTGGTTGAGGGCCGAGGCGACCGAGGCCTGGGCATATTTCATCCCGGCCAGCCACAACAGCAGCGCGATATACGTCCCGAAAAACGCCCCCGGGACGGCGAATCTCCAGCCGCGGCGGTTGGTCAGGGTTCGGCAGATATCCTTTCTTCGGGAATGAAAAAACAGGACCACCGCCAGGACCGCCATTCCCCCGGCCAGTCGAATGAGACACGCCCACAAAAGAGGCGATCGGGCCAACAGCGGTTTGACCATGACGATACCGACCGCATTGGCGGCCATCGCCACGGCCCCATATAGAACTCCCAGCCACAGGTCGCGCCGGTTCATGCCGCCGGTGTGGTTGCGGCTGGTGGCCGTCAGGACGGCCGAAACGATCATGGCCACCCCGATGAATTGCCAGAGACTCAGACTCTCATCGAGCCAAATCAGGGACATGATAATGATGAACGGGGCGTAGAGGCAATCGACGATGGCGCTCAAACCGGCCCCCAGAAGATTGAGGCTTTTGAAAAACAACGTGTCGGAAATGCCGATTCCCAACGCCCCGCTGATGATCAAAAGGAGATATTCGGTCGTCGGCGCCGGACGAAAAATCTCCTGGCCCAGAATGATCATGGTCGGAATCACCAGAATGATGGTGAAGGCATTCTTGAATAAATTGAGCGCGACCGGATGAAAAGTTTCTCCGCTCTTTTTGAAAAAGACCACCGCCAAGGCCCAGATCAGGGCGGTCACCAGGGCGTACGTCTCCCCCATGTATGGAAACGATATGGCCGGCAGGGCAATCATGACCAGGCAGCGCTTTCCGACATCAGATTTCGAGACCCCGTTTTCAGGGGTCTCATATACCGAAAATCATCGGCGTTGTCAATGGAAGGCAGGCGGGAAGCGTCTTTTTCCGACTCTTTCCGACCGGATCGTCTACCGGGAGGTCGACGCCCCGGATAAGAAATCGGAGATCCCATCGGCGATGGCTTGACCAAGCTGGGTCTGAAACTTATCGGTCCGCAATTTCGCCTCTTGTTCGGGAAGCATCATAAACGCCCCCTCGACCAGAATGGCCGGGTACTGGGTCGGGCGCGTTACCGCGAGATTGGCCTGGAAAAGGCCGAAATCGTTCAAACCCAGCTCCCGGGCCAAACGGGTTTGCACCGCCCGCGCCAGCGGTTCGGAATGGGGATGGTAGAAGTAGGTGGAAACGCCGTTGTTGATGAACGGATTGACGCCATCCGGCAGGGCGTTGTTATGAATGGATATGAACAGGTCGGCCTTTTCCCGGACAGCCAGTTTTGGTCGATCGGACAACGGCAAGCCCTGAGCCCCCGACCGGGTGAGAATCACCTCGGCCCCGCGATGTTCCAGCTCCCCTTTCAGTTTCATGGCCACCGCCAAGTTAGCATCCTTCTCGGCCAAACCGGTTGGCCCTATGGCCCCCGGATCGGGGGCATGTCCCGGATCGATGACGATGCGAAGATCGGCGAAGGTCAGATCGCCGTCGGCCCGCTTGCGGATATCCAGCCGGAATCGTCCCGCCTCATATCGAGCCTCATATCCCCAGAGAATCGATTCGTTCAGATGGATGGTGAGGGTATACACTTCGGCCTGCGGCTGGGACCACTGCATAAACCTGACCAGGCTGTCGCGGAGATCGTACCGAATCCAGTCGGTATTGGAGACGGCTCCATAAAAGGTTATGGCCACGGCGTTCTCGGTCGGCCGTTCCTCGATCCGGTATGGGACCTTGCGGGAGATATCGGTCAGTATCGAAACATACGCGTCGCCGTCGACCGTCCGTACGGAGGAAACGGCCGCGGGACCAAGCGGTGTTCCATCGGGAAGAATAGTCGCGGCGGTGTCCGGAATCCAGCCATAGTGAGTCTCGGCCAGTTTGATTTTCAACCAGCGCCCCATCCGCCCCACCATTTCGGCCCGGACGCCGGCCGGCTGGAAGATGGCCAGATACGCTTGACCGGGAGCCGTGCGCACGGTCGTCAGGCTGTCGGTCAGCTCGACCACGGAGGGAATCCGCTTATCCACCACGACAACGGGAACGAGAAGTGATTCGGCTCGGTGCGGATTCCGTTTAATCAAGGCGGATAATGCGGCCGAGTCATCGCTGGACATCCTGTCGAAGGAAGGTACCGGCATATTCGGCGACAGGCCGAGATGATAGACTATCCCCAGCGGTCCGCTGGATCCGGCGGGCACGCGATAGGAGCCGATATAATGCCCGCGTTCGTTCGGCGAAGTATTCTCCTCACCTTCATCCATACCTGTCCGGTCGAAGATGCTCCGCCCGCCCGGCCTCGTCCGGGGCTGGTCCTCAATCATCGGAATCGTATCGTTGCCGGGTGTAATGATGCAATAGGCCCGGCCGCCGGGAGTTCCGTCGAGGGCCAGATCGATCACCTCCCCGGCTTGAATGGAAAGGGTCTCCGACGGCTGCAGCGATGGCGGCAGAATGACGAGACTATCGAACGAAAACCCGGCCGGATTCGGCAGGGATACCGTCACGGTCAGGGTATCCCGGAGCCCCCCTTTTTCCGCGCGGACAACAAATGGGAATTCGCCCGCATCAACCGGTACGAACGCCAGCCAGCCGCCCCCTTTGTGGAC
>JAAZOE010000540.1 GCA_012797915.1 Candidatus Zixiibacteriota bacterium
ACCGCCGAACCGGAAAACCTCGACCAGATTACCGCCGCCTTCCGGACCTTCCTCGGCCTCTCGGCCGGGGAACGACGGGACATGGGCCGACGCGGCCGCAAGTATGTCATCGCCCATTTTTCCCGCGAGGGCATCACCGCCCGGCTCGAGGCGCTCATGCAAGAGGTCATCGCCCATGGGAAATGAGCGGGACAGGGTCGACCGGGTGTTCCAGGCGCGGCAGACGCTGGCCGAAAAGTACTGCCTCGATAACCCCGGCAACCGGTTCAACTTCGATATCCTCTGCGCCAGACTCGCCGCCGGTTTTCACACCCTTCCGCTCGATCCGGTCCAGGCCAGAATCCTCGACCTGGGGGCAGGGGAGCTGTTCTGGGGCGACCGATTCGCGGCGATGGCCGTCCCTCCGCAACACTATTTCGGTGTCGACCTGCTGCTCTGGCGATTGCAGCAGGGGCGAAAGTCGGGGCGCGGCTATCAGGCCGTCGCCGCCTCCGCCGCGGATTTGCCTTTTCCCGATGCCTCCTTCGATCTGGTCAGTCAATTCACTATGATGACCTCGGTGCTCGACGACGCCGTCAAAAGCCGCATCGCCGCGGAGACGATTCGCGTGCTGAAACCCAACGGGTATATCCTCTGGTATGATTTCCGGTACAGCAATCCGGGCAATCGTAATGCCCGGGGAATCGACCGGAAAGAGATGGCCCGGCTTTTCCCCGGCCTGCCGATCCGTTTCGAAACCGTCACCCTCGTGCCCCCCCTGGCCAGAAAGCTGCCGCTTCCCCTCTTGAAGTTTTTCTACCGCTTCCCTATCTTGCGGACTCACTATCTGGCCTGGATTGGACCGAAAGGATAAGATGAGCGTCAAGGAAGTCCCTTTCTACCGGCAGTCGTTCGGACGGCGGGAGCTGGCCGAATTGGCCGATACCATAAAAAGCGGATGGATTACCACCGGCAGGAAAACCCGTCTCCTGGAATCACAACTGGCTGCCTATCTCGGCGCCCCCCATGCCATCGCGGTCAACTCCTGCACGGCCGCGATGCACCTCATGCTGCAGGCGGCAGGGATCGGTCCCGGCGATGAGGTCGTGACCACGCCGTATACCTTCGCCGCCACCTCCGAGGCGATTCTCTACACCGGCGCGACACCGGTCTACGGCGACATCGACTCCGACAGTCTCCATCTCACCGCCGCAACCGCCGCCTCGAAAATCACCCGCCGCACCAAAGCCCTCCTGCCGGTGCATATCGCCGGCCTGCCCGTCGACATGGATGAGTTTCTCGCTCTGGCCCGACAGAAAAAAATATGGCTGTTCGATGATGCCGCCCACGCCCTCGGCGCGGAATGCAAGGGACGAAAGATCGGAACCATCGGCGATGCGTCCGCGTTCAGCTTCTATGCCACCAAAAACCTGACCACGGCCGAAGGGGGGATGGTCACCACCCGTCATAAAAAGTTGGCGGAAAAGATCCGCCTTCTTTCGCTCCACGCCATGAGCAAAGGGGCCTGGAACCGGTACGCCAAGGGGGGAAGCTGGCGGTATGATCTCCTTGATCTGGGGTACAAATACAATCTCTCCGATCTGCATGCCTGCCTGGGCCTGGCCCAGTTTGCCAAGTTCGATCAACTCCAACAAATGCGCCATCGCGCCGCCGCCCGGTACCTGAAAAACCTGTCGTTGGTCGATGCCGTCAAACCGCCGTTGGTCGAAAAAGACTCCGTCCACGCCTGGCACATCTTCATGATTCGGCTGCGCCTGAAACAACTGACCATCAACCGCGATCGCTTCATCGTCGAATTAAACCAGGCAGGTATCGGCACCTCGGTCCATTTCATTCCCTTGTTCCGGCAGACGTATTACCGCCGCCGGTTCAAACTCAATCCCAAGGATTTTCCCAATGCCGACCGCGCCTATCACGAGGCGATCACCCTGCCGTTCTATCCGGCCCTGAAAACGGCCGAGATCGACTACGTCTGCGAGGTCATCGCCGATCTCTGCCGGAAATACCGTCGATGAAACGGACGCTCGATGTCGTCATCTCGGTGATCGTCCTGATCATCCTGTCGCCCCTGTTCCTCTGTATCTCTCTGGCTGTCCTGGTCACGATGGGGTGGCCGATATTCTTCCGTCAGACCCGGATGGGTAAGGATTCGAAGGCGTTCAAGATCGTTAAATTCCGCACCATGGTCAAAAAGGCCGACAAACTCGGATTACCGATCACAACCGGTGGAGATCCGCGGATCACTCCGGTCGGCCGTCTTTTACGCAGGTCCAAGCTCGATGAACTGCCGCAGTTTCTCAATGTTCTCTGGGGCCACATGTCGTTGGTCGGCCCCCGGCCGGAGGTCCCCCGATATGTCCGGATGTACAGCCGCAAGCAGATGCGGGTGCTGTCGGTCAAGCCGGGGCTGACGGACCCGGCGACCATCGCGTTCCGAAATGAGGAGTCGATTCTGGCCCGGTACGACGACCCCGAGAAGGCGTATGTCGAGGAAATCATGCCGGAAAAACTCAAACTCAATCTGGCCTATATCGAGAGGGCTTCGTTTTTCGGCGATATAGGCATCCTATTGAAGACCTTCGTGAAATTATTTGATCATCGCTGACCCCTTGCGGCCCGGCGGCGATTGGTTATATTTATAGGCTTGTAAGCACGCGATATGCTACGACGTCGATATTCATATCTGCAGGCCGCCATCGATTTCGCGGCCTTCCTGGCCGTTACCTGGGGATTGGTCCTGATTCGGCCGTCGATTGCCGGCATCTATGGCCCCGGCTTGATCGCCACGATTTTCCCCTTCCTGGTTCCGGCGATTCTGGTCTCGTTACTGTACATGTTCCGGCAGTATCGTTTCCGGCGACAGGACCGTTTCCTGCGGCAGTTCGGCGGCGCCTTCAACGTCGTCACCCTCGGTTTCCTGCTGATCGTGGTCATCAGTTTCGACACGGGGGCGATGGTTTCCTCGGAGCGAGGGACCCTGTTCCTCCTGCTGTTGATGCTTCTGGCCGCCTCTGCCGTCTCCCGGGTCATCACCCACCTCTGGCTGGGGCGACGGCCCGATTTTTCACTCAAGGAACCGGTGGTGCTGAAAAGCGAAGCCGCCGGCCCCGGCCAAAAGCCCGTTCCCCTCGTCTTGCCCGCTTCCCGGCCGACCAGCGAAATCAAGCGCGCCATCGATGGCTCACCGTTTGATTTCGCCGTGCTGACCGACGATGACGGGTATTTCGCCGGGACCATCACCGACGGCGATATCATCGAAGCGCACCTGGCCGATCCCGGCCGCGACCGCCCGATCAGCGAGATCATGAATCGCAATCACCCGGTCACCCGCGAAGATCTTTCCGCCGGACGGATGCATCAGATGATGATCGAGCGGAACCTCCGCTTTCTACCCATCGTCACCAATGGAGGCAAACCGCTGCGGACCGTGCTCTTGTCCGACTTGGATGCTCTCTACCGTCGACGGACCGATCCCGGTCGCTCGCGGCGCATTCTGGTCATCGGCGGCGCCGGGTATATCGGTTCCGTCATGGTTCGTTACCTGCTCAAACGGGGGTACTCGGTCTCGGTGCTCGACAGCCTGATGTTCGGGTACAACGCCCTCAAGGAACTGGACAATCATCCGGCCTATCGCTTCTTCAAGGGGGACAGCCGCAATATCCAGGACCTGCTGACCGCCATGGCCGATGTCGACACGGTGGTCCACCTGGCGGCGATCGTCGGCGACCCCGCCTGCGAACTGGACCACCGGGCCACCATCGATATCAACTATGAGGCGTCCAAGATCCTGGTCGATGCCTGTCGGCACAGGAAAGTCCAACGCCTCCTGTTCGCCTCGACCTGTTCGGTCTACGGCGCCAGCATCAACGGCGAACTGCTCTCCGAGACCTCACCGCTCAATCCAGTGTCGCTCTACGCCGAGACCAAGCTCCGGTCGGAGGACGCCCTTCTGGGGCGGGCCGAACCGCCTCTGGCCGTGACTATCTTCCGACTGGCCACCGTTTTCGGTTTCTCTTATCGCCCCCGGTTCGATCTGGTCGTCAACACCCTGACCGCCCGAGCCATCGAGGACGGCGAAATCTCCATTTTCGGCGGATCCCAGTGGCGCCCCAATGTCCACGTCCTGGATGTCGTTCGGGCCTTCGCCGCCACCATTGAGGCTCCCCGGGAAACGGTGGACCGGCAAATCCTCAATCTCGGTTCCGAGACGCAGAACTACCGCATCGCCGAACTGGGGGATATGGTCAAGCTGGAGGTTCCTCAAACCAAGATCAAGACCGTGGATGCCGCGGTCGACAAGCGGGATTACCGAGTCTGTTTCGACAAGATCGAGAAGACGCTCAACTGGCGGGCCACGGTGACCGTCCGGGACGGCATCCGGGAGATCATCGATGCTTACAGCCAGGGGAAAGTCACCCACTACGGCGATAAAATTTACTCCAACCTCAAGCATCTGCAGTAAAAGGGTAGACCGGCCGGCGCCGGGATAACCTTGTTGACCCCGGCGGGGTTATTGACTACATTACCGGCTTGAAATTCA
The DNA here is from genome assembly GCA_012797915.1 of Candidatus Zixiibacteriota bacterium. Lineage (GTDB taxonomy): Bacteria > Zixibacteria > MSB-5A5 > GN15 > JAAZOE01 > JAAZOE01. The sequence continues at coordinate 4,541 of JAAZOE010000540.1, forward strand.
CCTTTGTGATGGACTGTTGAGATGCTGGACATAAAATTCATCCGTGAAAACCCCGATCGTGTTAAAAAAGCCTGCGCCGACAAAAACGACAAGGCTGATATCGACCTGCTTCTGACCCTCGATGCCAAACGACGGGCGCTGACAACCGAAACGGAAAGCCTGCGGGCCAAACAAAACCAAGCCAGCGAGGAGATCGCCCGGGTCAAGAAGTCCGGCGGCGATGCCTCCGCCGCCATCGCCGATATGAAGGCGGTGGCCCAAAGGGTGGGGGAAATGACCGGGCTGATCCGGGAGGTCGAAGAACAACTTCAGCAGGCATTATTGCGCGTTCCCAATGTGCCCCATGAGTCGGTTCCGGTCGGCCCCAATGAGGAGCACAATGTCACCGTTCGCCAATGGGGCCAAAAGCCGACGTTTGATTTTAAACCGGCGCCACACTGGGAACTGGGGGAGAAACTCGATATCCTTGACCTGGCCCGAGGGGCCAAGGTGGCTGGCTCGGGGTTTTACGTCCTCAAGGGAGCCGGGGCCAAACTGGAACGGGCCTTGATTGCCTTCATGCTCGATTACCATGTCGATAAGTTCGGCTTTACCGAAATCCTTCCGCCGTTTCTGGCCCGCGCCGCGGTCATGACCGGTACGGGCCAATTGCCCAAGCTGGCCGAGGATATGTACAGACTGGCCGAGGAAGAGCTGTATCTCATCCCCACGGCCGAGGTCCCGGTGACCAACCTCCATCGGGAGGAGGTCCTCAAGCAATCCGACCTGCCCTTGAAATATGTCGCCTACACTCCCTGCTTCCGGCGCGAGGCGGGAGCCGCCGGTA
>JAAZOE010000541.1 GCA_012797915.1 Candidatus Zixiibacteriota bacterium
CCGAGTCGACGAAGCCAGAATCTTGTGGCCATGACCACGAATAGCAGGTTGTCCGGACCTCTCGACAGAAGAAAATAACCAGCGGTAGCCACTTCCCGCTTGACTTCTCTCATAGCAGGTGGGCTACATGCACGCAGAAATGATAAGAGTGGAGTCTATTTCTTTTTATACCGCAGGTAATAAATCGCTCGGCCGTCGTCGCGCCATTTCTTTTCGAAAAACGTTGCTTCATACAGCGGGATATCGGCGGCCTCGACGAAATACGGCCCGCCCAGGCTTTTCAACATCGCAATCTGCCCGGCGTTGTCGGCCACCCAGGAGGCATACGGCCAGAAATCGGTGGCGCAGTACAGCTCTCCCCCGACCTTGAGCAGTCCCGCCAGGATGGTCATGAACTCGACCGACATCAACCGATGGGGGATATGCCTGCGTTTGGGCCAGGGGTCGGGGAAAAGAACATACGCTTTTTCGAAGGTGCCTTCGGGGAAGAGCCGCGGCAGGACGACCCGGGCATTGCCTTGCAGGAGGAGGACATTGGTCAGCCCTCGGCGTTCGATGCGCGGAATTAGTTTGTAGTAGCGGCCCTTATCAATATCAATGGCGACGATTTTTTTGTCGGGGCATTGTTCGGCGGCATTGAGCATGAAATCGCCTCGTCCGGGACCGATTTCGAGGATATCGCCGGTCGGGGTAGCAGTCGGCCGGACCGGATAGAAGAGGACTTCTTTTTTCAGTTCATATTCCAGCGGAAAGGTCCGCATCGCTAGCCGCTCCCGTGGTCGGTGTCAGTCGCAGGAGGAATATACTATTTCCGGTGGCGGATGGGAACAGAATCTTATAATTTCTCAATAGTACTCATCATGAGAAATTGACGGAGTGAAGAATTGTGAAGGAAGACGTTGATAGGTTATATGAAATGATCGAACGGTTGAAGGGTATCTGCTGCCAGAGGTTTGCAATCAGCAATTGGATGGATTTAACGCTGGAGCATTGCCATGGTCGGCAACCGTATTGGAAAGAATGTCGAAGAGGCATCTATTTGTTCTTCGATCCATACGAAATGCGCTCCGATGGGGTCACTCATCGGGTCGTGCGCGTGGGAACTCATTCCATTAAAAACGGAGTCGGATTTGCAACCCTCTGGGGTCGTTTGAAACAGCACAAAGGAAACGAAGCTGGCGGGGGGAGTCATTGGTGTTCGATCTTCAGGGACCTGGTAGGAACTGCATTAGGCAACCGTGACCACAACGCCCCTGAATGTTGGACAGACCCTTCTGTGATTTATAAAGAGGTGAAAGAGATCGAAATACCTCATGAAAAGCGTGTTAGCGAGTATATACGACCGTTGCCGTTCGTCATAATAAAAGTCGATCCCCACCCGGACCCGGATAATCACCGCAAGTACCTCGAAACAAATCTGATCGCGCTCTTGAGCAATTTTAACGGGAGGGTCGCTACGCCGGCTTGTACCGATGAACCGTCCGCAACCTGGCTTGGCCGATATGCCGGCAATCCTAAAGTCGTAGAATCCGGGATGTGGAACAGCATGGATATCAAGACTCACTATGATCCCGACTTCTTTAATCTATTGGAACACTATATTGATCGGACGTGAAGAGATGCTTTGAGAGGTGAATGCCTTCTCCTATGTAACATGAAACACATAGTCAGGAGCACTCGCCTTCGGCGGGCTCCTGACCTTGTATGTTGATTTCCAGATATTTTTTATATTCCAACGGACCGGGATGAAACTGTCTTGCCCCTAAGGTCGAAGAACCTGGTTCGTAGATGAGTTCTCCCGGTCCGTTGATGGATGATGTGACGCCGAACGGTATCTCAGGCGTCCGGGGATCACCGGGCAGCCTGCATTCACGAGGTTGGCGCCAGGCATCCAAACTTAAGGTAGTATTGGAGGCGGCGATGAGCAAGTGGTATGTGGGCATTGATGTCAGCAAGGATGAGTTGGTCG
>JAAZOE010000542.1 GCA_012797915.1 Candidatus Zixiibacteriota bacterium
CATCCTTATTCCTGGCGAGGATACTGAAGGATAAGGGATTTGAGCGCCTGGCCGTTTTTTATGGGGGCTGGCAGGAATGGGTGGATAATCGCCTGCCGGTGACCGGGCCGGAGGCGGCTCGGGATGAGGAGCGCCTGTGAAGCGGTTACTCTCCAACGATTATCTGACGCTGCTCTTCCGGGTCTTCATCGGCGGGTTGTTCATCTACTCGTCATTGGACAAAATTGCCCATCCCGAACAGTTCGCCCGAATCGTTTATAACTTTCATCTGGTGCCGTCGATGCTGGTCAATCTGTTCGCCCTGTCCTTTCCCTGGACCGAACTTCTGGGAGGGATATGTCTCATCGTCGGTTTATTCTATCCCGGCGCCCGGAATTATTTCGGGCTGTTGATGATTGTATTCGTGTTCGCCATCGGGATCAACATCATCCGCGGAGTCGATCTGGAATGCGGCTGTTTCACGGTCAGTTCCAAGGCCAAGAGCGCCGGGATCAGCCTGATCCTGCGCGATTTGGCGCTGTTCATCCCGGGAATCCTGCTGTTCTTTTCCGCCAGTCGACGCTGGCGGCTGGATAATCTTCTTTTCCGCAACCGGGTTTGATTCCGAGTCCCGGGTATTATCAGAATCATCCCAGTCGATCGTCCGGACGGGGGGGCTGCTTCCACTCGATGCAAGCCCCATCGGCCGGCTGCCGCCACAGAGCCGGGGTTGGCCTATCGATTGACCGGGCAGACTCAGGGAGATCAATCGCCGCCATCATTTTCGGGGCAACCTGGTCCAGGACCGAGCTCATCGGGGGGAATTTCGGGGGAGGTGACGAAGGGACGAGCCGTTACCAGCTGTTTTCGCCGGCAACCGACGTGTTCGGCCAGATTTCGCCGGTGGATTGATTATAGGCCCAGCCGCCGCGGGTGCCGATGACCGTACCTTTGCTTCCCCCGGCGACGATGCTGTCCGGTGCGTTCGATTCCGGGCAGAATGGATTCTCCGGGAGGGATTGCGCCATGACGATGTCGATGGTCCGCACGCTGTCGATCGGCGGCCAGACGGCCAGGCCGTTCTTCACGGCCGCATTGGCGTACCAGAGGGTAATCCCGGAGCGGAGGGTGCTGAGGGCGTGGCGGCAGGCCGCCTCACGAGCATCGGAGCTGATGTGTTTATACCGGGGGACGGCGATGGCCGCCAAGACCCCAAAAACCATAATGATGATGGCCAGTTCAATAAGGGTAAAGCCCATGTACCCGCCGCGTTTCACGCCCGCGACCTCCTGAAAGCGCCATATCCGGCAGAGGATTTTCCTGAAATCGGTCCATAAACGATATATCGGGATTTCACTGCGGATATTGAGTTCCCGGCGGCCGGAAAATTCGGATCGATATTCATTTCGGCAGGAAGATGGCCGGCGCCGGCCCGGAGACGATTTCGGCAGATGGTTCCCGGTCGATGATGCCGGCGACGATGAAGACATTCCCGGTTTCCATCGTCTTCGGCGGCGCCAACAGGACGGTCCGGATGGGATCGGCGGACTCATGCTCCCGGTCCAAACGGAGATACCGGCCCGTTCCGCCGTAGCATCGGCCATCATCCCTCCCCTTGCAGATACCTTTTGATCTTGCCGGTCGGAATGAGTTATACTTGATAACCAACGGCGGACCGGTAGACCCGGCCAGAGGAGATTGATGAATATCTTCGCCCGTTTCGGCCCTTCCCTGGCCACATTTCTATTTGGCGGGATTCTCTGTATCGTCCCGCTGCCGGCGGCGTCCGCGGATTCCGTCCGGGTATCCCCGCCGATCCCTTCCCCGGCGCCGATCATTGATTCGGTGGAAATCGTTACCGAAAACGTTTTCGATCTGTCCGATCCGCGTTATAACAATTTTCTTTTCCACCTGGCCAACCATACCCATGTCGTCACGCGCAAAGCAAAAGTCCGCCGGGAACTTCTTCTGCACAAGGGGGAACGGTACGATACCGCCCTGGCAGCGGAGTCGATCCGCAATTTGCGTCGACTGGATTACCTGTACAAAAGCGACATCGGTCTGAAAACCGGGGACCGGGGAGAGAACATTCTGGCTGTGACCACCTCCGACAAATGGACGATCAGCGGCGGGATATCCCCCGGTCG
>JAAZOE010000543.1 GCA_012797915.1 Candidatus Zixiibacteriota bacterium
CATACTATTTGCTTTCCACCGAAAATCCGTTAAATTTGCGGCACGGAAAACCGCTCCGGCGTAAAAGAGAAATGACGGCCCGGTCTGAACTTACAGGGAGATGGCAAACATGAAAGTCCGATGGTTGTGGCTTCTGGTACTGCTGACGGCGAACTTGGTGTACGGCGGCGGTCGCGACGACAAGCTGGCTCAGGCTGAAAAACTCTGCCGGGCCGGCCGGATTACGTCGGCCCAGGAACTGCTGAAAGAGATTACGGCTGCCGATTCGCTCTCTCCCGAGGCGCTATATGGCCGGGGACTCATCCAGCAATATCAGGGTTGTGATTGGGATGGGCTGATCGATTATTCATTGGCCGCGCCCAAAGGCGATGGTTTCCTCCCGGCGATTAAAGCGTTTACCCGGCTGGCAATCGAGCTGGAGTACCTTCCCAGCGCCCGGAAAATGGCCCGCATCTATGCCGCCAAGCAACCCCAAGACCCCGCCGCCTGCCTGGCCCTGGCCGAAATCGATCTCCGGGAGCGTCGGTTCGACAGCGCCCAGGTCTGGGTGGATAGGGCCGCAACTTTGGCTGCTCCCGCGGCCACCATCTCCATCTGGCAGGCCGCCATTGAAATCCATGCCGGCCGAGCCGACACCGGACTGGCCCGGCTGGCGGCAGACAAACCGACCGAACCGGGCCAATTCCATCTTCGCGCCGGATTGTTTCGATACCTCAACATGGCCGATTCGGCCATCGCCAATCTCAGGGAGGCGACGCGACTTGACCCGGCCGACGCCGGGCTGAAAACGACCCTGGGAATGTGGTTGGTCGATTATCGACGCCTTCAGGATGCCCAGGAAATTGCGGATGAACTCCTGAAAAACACCGAGAGATACGGCCCGGCCTGGATCCTGGCCGCGGCAATCAAGAAGGCCGCCAATCGGTCGTTGGAGGCGGAGACGCTGTTTTTCAAGTTCTTGGAACTGGCCGATTCACCCATCGTCTGGGAAAAACATGGCGACTTCCTGACCGATTTCGGCGACCTGCGGGCGGCCTTGACCGAATACCAGAACGGGTATACCCTCGCAGCCAATCGTCAGTACCCCGATGACTATCTCCGCCGTCTGTACCGAAAAACCATGAACGCTTTGGCGGAAAATAAGGACGCCGTTACGATGAAGGAAATGGTGGTCGATGGCGCCGCCCTGGCCGGCATTCCCGACTATGATTTCTATCAGGCCGAAGCCATGCGACTGTTTCCCGATGGAGTCGATTCGGCCAGGGTTTTGGTGGACAATAAATTGTCGAAAAATACGCAGGATGAGGTTTGGCTGAAGTTGGCCGGGCCGTATTTCCTTCGCGGGGCCGAGTTCGGAAAAGCGGCCGAATGCTTCGAACGCCTCCTGCAATTCGATTACCCCGAAGAAAGCAGCGTGGTGGGGCTGATCCGGGCCTATCAGGCCGCTCAAAAGCCGCGCCGTGCCGATTCCATGGCCGCGGCCCTGCCGTTTCGATTCCAGAACAGCCGCCGCATCAATGAGGCCTTTGTCGCCTTATACCGGTCGGCCGGCGAAAACACGCCGGCGACCGATTTCGCCGAAAGGCTCCACCGGATGGCCCCCGGCTATCTGCCATATGATACCATCCTGGTTTCGCTGTATGCCGCCCAAGGGAAAACCGATGCGGCCCGGGCTTTACTCGCCGACTATGTTCAAACATACCCCGATGACCCGGCCGGGCATTACGTTCTGGCCGAGCATGACCTGACGCGCGGGAACCTTGATGCGGTCGAGGAACATATCACCCGATGCCTGCAGTTGGACAGCACGTTCGCCATGGCCTATGACCTGAAAGGGCGATGGTTGCGGGAGCGGGGACAGAACGATGCGGCTCTGCCCTGGTTCCGGATGGCGATTGACCGGAATTGTCAATCGCCCTGGTCGTATTATTACATCGCCGAGGAGCTGTTCAACCGGGGGGACAGCCTCAGCCGCGCCGCCAATCTGGGGATGACGGCGGTCAGTCGGTTCGCGGGGGAACGTCGGGGGTTGGAGCTTTTGGGTCGGATTTACCTGGCCCAGAAAAACTACCGCGTGGCCAAGAGTCAGTTTGCCCAAGGTTTGCGGCAGTTTCCGAACGACCCCGCCTTCCAGTTTTATCTGGGAAAGACCTGGCTGCTGTTGGAAAATCCCGAGGAAGGGAAAAAATTCCTCGAAGGCGCCCTGTCCGATGGATTGGCCGCACAGTTGCAGGATGAGGCCCGGCAACTGCTGCGCGGCATAAAACCATAGTCTTATCCGGTGAATGCGACTGCCCGGTCGCACGCGATGGCTGACAGACACAGGCCCCGGAAGGGGCCTTTTTTGCGACCGGTATCGGCCGGGGCTCGAAAATCGCTTGGTAGAATCGCCGCCATTGGCTATGTTATAGCGGAGATTCATCGTTCCAACCATATCGCGCGAGGCGCACCACGATGCACCTGCCTCCCGCAGTCGCATGACGCTGTTTTGCCAGGAGGGTTTCCCCATGAGACATCGGATCGTGTTCATGCTGTTGGGCTTTTGGATTCTCACCGTCGGTTTCGCCGGCCTCCACGCCCAGGGCCTGCCGGCCGTACTTCCGGCCAATGAGGACAGCTGGTCGCCGATAGGCCTCGGGACGAACGGCATCGTGTACTCCCTTGCCGTTTACAACAATTCACTAATCGCCGGCGGACAGTTTTCGATCGCCGGCGGTACGGCTGTGTCCTGCATCGCCGCCTGGAACGGCACCGCTTGGGTCCCGTTGGGGGCCGGTATGAACGGAATCGTCCAAGCCATGATTGTCTTCGACAACAAATTGATTGCCGGCGGTCAGTTCACTACTGCCGGGGGAGAAGCGGCTTCCTATATCGCCGCCTGGGACGGCGCCTCCTGGTCGCCATTAGGAACCGGGATGGATGGCTTCGTCGAGGCGCTTGTCGTCTATGA
>JAAZOE010000544.1 GCA_012797915.1 Candidatus Zixiibacteriota bacterium
CCGATCCGGTCATGACCCTCGCCCGGCGGTTCCTTATCCGGTTTTCACTTCTCCGGTGATATGATCCAGACGGGACCCCATCACGCTATGGGGAATAAGGAAGACGATGAGCATCAGCACCGCCGCGGCCACGATCGCGTACCGCGGATTGGGATTATGCCGCTGACGAACCATCACCGCCAGCCAGCCGATGAACGCGATGAGGGTTTTATTGTCGGTCAAATCCCACCCGAGGGGAACGCCGGTCCAGTAACTGCCGAAGGCATATTTCTGAACCACCGGCCCCAAAATCAGTCCTCCGGCCAGGAGAGTCATCGTGGTCCAAAAGACCAATTTCCCCGGCCGACCGGATTTTCCCAGTGCCTCCAGACCGGCCCGGGTCGACAACAGCATCGAAATGAACATCAGGATGATATGCGGCCCCATTGCGGCCGCCGGGACTTTTCCCCTGAAACGAATGACGGCCGTTCGGTCCGGCGGAACGACAGCCGTATTCGCCCCATCCTGCAGGACCAGGTAGTACTCCAAATGCCCGGCCGGCGGTTGCTGGGGAAGCGGGGCCGTCAGGGCGCCATCGCGGTAAACCATTTCCATCGTTTGAAATGGTTCGGCCGTCTGATAATGCCGATACATGACCGTTGCCCGGACGGCGGAATCGGGGGGAATCAGGCGGACAATATGATCTTCCGCCCCGCCGTGACTGCGGGCCAAAACATACGGGACGGCCCGGCCGGCCAATTGTACCTCCCCTCTCAGTTCATAGGTTGGACCTGTCTTCCGTTGGTAATAGGCCGAACCCAAGGTAACAACCGTCGCCAGGAACCATAACAGAAGTTGACGTTTCATGCATGCGTTCCATTGCCCATAACGCTTTTCGACATATACGAGGCCATACCCCCGACCAACAAGGTTTTTTTCCGGTCCCGGTCAACGGTTTTTCATTGCCGCCGCGTCCGAAGTCTCACATCTTGCCGGCAGTGTATGGCCGGAAAAATTGGAAACGGCGCAGGGCCTGCTCTGCCGGAGGATGTATGAAGTCAACAGTACCGTGGCCGGTACTCCTTCTGGCCGCCATCTGCGGCCCCCTGGTCTTTTCGGCCTGTACGGTCGAACGGGAGGTGGATTTTATGGCCGGGACGCCAGTCGTCGAGTCGGCCGACCTTTTCGGACCGGGGATGTACCGGCCTGGGGGCGATGCATATGCTCAGATCGGTTGGTGCCGGTCGCCGAATGTATCGCCGGACGGCGGTCAGATCTTCTTCGTATCCGGTCTGAGCGGCGTGCCGCAATTATACCGGCTTACCGAGCGAAACTGGCCGCTCCAGCTGACTTTCTTTCCGGACGGCATCGATTGGTATGTCCTGTCTCATAAGGGAGAATTGGCAATTGTCGGGGCTTGCACCGATGGTTCCGAGAACTCTCAATTATTCCTGGTTGAAACCGGCTCCGGCCGTGTCCGCAGGCTGACGGACAATCCCAATACCGCCTATGGCTCCGTTGTCTGGGACCGCGATGATCGGGCCATCCTTTTGCACTCCACCGAGGAAAACGGGCACGATTTCAAACTCTACCGGATGGATCTGGCCACCGCCGAGGTAACCAAGTTGCTCGACCTGACCGGATATAACTCCTGGGAGGATATTTCGGTGGACGGCCGCTGGATGGTCTTTAGCCGTGGCAATCCGGCGCGAGAAAACAATCTTTATCTCTACGATCTTTCCACCGGAGATACCACCCAGTTGACCTCGGCCGAAAAACCGGCCCGGTACCAAGGCGCAAGATTCGACGCCAAGGGGGAACGGCTGTATCTGACCAGCGATGCCAACGGGCAGGATTTAATGCTCCGCGCCGTAATTGATCTCGACGACAAAAAGGTATCGTTTCCGGAACCGAATTCCCCCTGGAATGTCGATAACCTCGCGCTGTCTCCCTCGCGGCAGATCATGGCGTGGGTGACAAATCAGGACGGATACAGCCGCCTGCACCTGGCAGACCTTGATTCCGGCAAGGAATTGCCGGCCCCAAAACTGAACGGCCTGATCTCCGAGCCGATACTGTCCGAATCATCTTCCCTATTCTTCGTCTTCGAATCCTCAACGCAAGCTCCGGCTATCCGGAGTTGGGACTGGATAAGGGAAGAATTATATCCGCTTTCAATGGCGGCCTATGCCGGGGTCGACAGCACCGCTCTGGTCGAGCCGAAACCGGTTGTATTTGGTTCCTTCGATGGCGTGCAGATCCAGGCTTGGCTTTATCTCCCGGCGGACTATACCCGAGGCCCCATCACGTTCATCATGAACCTCCCCGACGGCCCGGAGCGCCAGTCTCGGCCATCGTTCGATCCGGCGATTCAATATCTGGTTTCGCGGGGATATGGCGTTTTCTCTCCCAATGTCCGTGGAAGCGGCGGATTCGGCCGCCGCTTCGCCGCCCTGGACGATTATCGATTGCGGGGAAACGCCGTGAAGGATGTCCAAGCCGGAGTCGAATGGCTGATCCAGAACGAATATACCCGTCCCGACCTGGCCGGGATTGCCGGGAAAGGGTACGGCGGGTACCTCGTTCTGGCCGCCATAACCGAGTATCCGCAAACCTTCGCCGCCGCCTGGGCTCAGGGAGCCGTCGCCGATGTTGTCGCCTGTCTGGAGGATATGTCCCCATGGCAACGTGATCGCTTAAGCGCGGAATTCGGACCCTCGACCGACCTCCCATTCCTGCGATCGATTTCCCCGATCGCCAGGGTCGATCGCATCCGGACGCCATTGATGATTGTCCATGGGGTCAACGATCCGCAGGCGCCGATCGGACAGATTCGGCAGCTGATCGACGCTCTTCGGAATCGAGGCGCGACCGTGGATTCTCTCCTGCTGGCAAACGAGGGACATGATTTCCGGCAGCCGCTATCGCAATCGGCCGCACTGACCGCGATGGGCGCCTTTTTTGACACCCATCTTAGAGGGAATCCAAACGACACATTGAAGACACGGTGAAGGAGCCGGCAGGAGGAGGGGATTGTCGAATTCGGGGGCGATCCGGGGTCAATCCCCCATGACTTTCAGGATCACTCGTTTCGGTCGACAACCGTCGAATTCGGCGTAATACACCTGCTGCCAGGGGCCGAAATCGCATCGTCCGGCGGTCACGGGGATGACCACCTCATGACCGACGAGTAGATTCTTCAGATGGGCGTCGCCGTTCTCCTCGCCGGTGCGATGATGACGATAATCCCGGCCCGAAGGAGCCATCGTCTCCAGCCACTCATCGATATCGGCAAGCAGACCGTTTTCGTCGTCATTGATATATACCCCGGCGGTGATATGCATGGCCGCCACCAATACCATTCCCTCGCGGATGCCGGATATCTTCACCGCCTTCTCAACCGCTTCGGTGATATTGATATATTCGCGACGCCGTTGGGTGGTGAACGTCAGGTATTCCGTATGCGTTTTCATTGACTGAAGGCAATCCAATAATCGAGACCGAACCGCGACCTCAACTCCTCCCCCACCCTCTGCGCTTCCTCACGGCTCTCATAGACGCCGACCCGGAGACGATAGAAGGTCTTCCCGTCCTTCTCCGCGCGCCGAACGAAGGTCGGAAAATCGGCCTGCCGGTAGGTTTCCGCCGCGGCCTCCGCGGCGGCGAATTCGGCAAAGGTTCCGATCTGGATCGCCCAACCGGTTCTTGCCGGTTCGACCGCTGCCGTCTTCAGGCTTTCGGCCGACGCGGCAACCGGAGGGGGCGACATCGGAACCGCTTCAGGTTCTCCCTCCGCCGTCGGTGTGGAAAGGGAATCGGATGAGGCCTCGTCGAGCGGTCGATCATCGGCCGGAGGCGCCGCCGTGATTACCGGAATCGTATCCCTCCGGGGTGTGGCCGCCGCCCGTTCCAGGGAATCGAGCACCGCCGTCACCTCGTCCTCAACCGCCTCCCGGCTGAGCGCCTCAATATCCTCCTCCTGCCTCCGGCACCCGGACAGCAACACCACCGTCAGGATAACAACCGCGGCCCACCGCATTTGCCGACCTCCTTTGTCTGGCGTATGGTAGGCGGGACACCCATGTTTGTCAAGTTCTTTGGGACCGCCAAAAAAGTAATTGAAATGGGAGGTCCGGTGTATAATACTAACCGGCATCAAAAGGCGGCCGAAACATGGGCAGCTGTGAGAAGGAGTACTGTGCGGTCATGGAAAATCGGTATGGCGTTGTCTGTTATTCTGTGAAAAGCCTGCTATTCCTCATCGCGGGGATTCTGATCCTGACAACCCTTCCGGCAACGGGGGCGGAGAAAAAGACCGCCCCGGAGGACCTGCCCCTGATTCCGTCGGAATATGTCTGGTTCTTCGGCAACATCCCCGAAGGGGCTTGGGTCAGCCACCATTTCGTGCTGCGCAATCCGCACCCGGATACGGTTACCATAAACTCGCTGGTCCCGGGATGCGACTGCACCCATGTGCCCAAGACTCCGATCATCATCCCGCCGGGTAAAAGCCAATTACTGAAGGTTCTCTTTGATACGCGGACCTACTTCGGCGAAACCAACCGGGACATTCATCTCGTTACCGATTACGTCCCCCATCCGGAGATGGACCTTTATTTCGGTTCCTTCCCCGCCGGCACATCGAGCCAGGTGGCCATCACCCCCCCGTCGACAGCTTTTATTCCCGGAAAAGATAACCAGACCTTTATTATCCGAAATCTTACCGGGGAATCGATGCAATTCCAGCTCTTCGTGGACAACGACTCCTCGATAACGATATCGGAGGATCGATTCTCGCTCCCCGGCAAGGGGGAAAAGACGATTATCGCCCGTCCCGTGTGGGGGAAATTCCCCGCCGGGCCGTCCTACTCCTGTCTGGTACTGGAGGCGGTTCGAACCAAACCGTTCCGGGTCACTATTCCCATTAAAATCAATAAGTTCTGAGCCCGGATGGCCCCTGGCCGTAAAACCCCTCCCCCCGTCCCGGTCCGTTCGCCGAGCGAAATCGGCCATCCCCGCTTCGAATATCCCGCTTGGCATGAATTTTTTGTTGACATTTTTTTCGAATATGCTTATTAATAGTCATCGCAAGCAAAAAGGAACGAGGGTGACATTCTGCTGTCCCTGGGTAGTTTCCTAGCCCCCTCTACCCAACCAGAGTGCACCCTCTTTTTTTTGCCTCTCCCGAAGCCTCCGGCCGAATCCATATACCCTTACGGGTATGATTCCATCGATTCCATCGCCCCATGAGGGCAATCCCCCTGCCGGGGGACCATAGGAATGTACGGTATTACCCTTTTATACAGGCCAGGGGGTGGAAGCGGGCCACCAAGCGGCTGAGACCAAGGGCATCGACGGCCTGGGAAACGCGATCGATGTCTTTGTAGGCGAATCCGGCTTCCTCCGCCAGTTCACGAATATGGGCGGTTTTTACCGTGATCCCGACCCGGGCCAGGTTGTCCCGCAATTGGTCTCCCCGGATGTTCTTCAGCGCCTGGGTCCGGGACATGACTCGTCCGGAACCATGCAGAGTGGACCCGAAATAGACCTCTTCGGCCCGCCGCGTGCCGGCGAAAAGAGCCGATCCGGTTTCCATTGAGCCTCCGACAATCACCGGTTGACCGACAGCTCGATAGGCGGTCGGAATATCGTCGTTGTCCGGTCCGAACGATCGCGTCGCTCCCTTCCGATGGACCAAAAGTTTCCGCGGTCTGCCGTCGAGACGATACGTTTCGAAACGGGCGATATTATGGGCCACGTCGTAAATGGTTTCCAGGCCCAGTTGCCGCCAGTCGACCCCGAATACCTTCTGAACCGCCTGCCGGATGCGATGAGTGATAACCTGTCGATTGGCGAAAGCCGCATTGGCCGCGCAGGCCATGGCCGCGTAATAGGCTTGTCCTTCCGGCGAAGTGATAGGGGCGGACGCCAGTTCCCGATCGGCCATTTTCAGGCCGTAGGCCGATGCCCGATCATTGAAAAGCTTCAGGTAATCGGTGGCAATCTGATGACCGAACCCACGCGAACCGCAATGCACGGCCAGAACCACCTGCCCGACCCGGTCGACGCCGAAGACCTTGGCCGTCGCCGGATCATACAGGTCCCCTTCGCGCACGTATTCGATTTCCAAGTAATGGTTGCCCGACCCCAGCGTCCCCATCTGATCGATGCCCCGGGCGACGGCCTTGTCCGAAACGGACCGAGGATCGGCCCCCTCCACGCGGCCGCACGATTCGGTATGGTCGAGGTCCTCCGGCGCCGCATACGCATTCTCCAGGCACCAAGCCGTTCCCCCGGTCATGATGTTCTGGAATTCCCTGCGGTCGAGGCGGACGAAACCCTTGGATCCGACACCGGACGGGATGGTCCGAAAGAACTCCTCGATCAGCCGCTCCAGTCGCGGCTGCACCTCGGCCACCGTCAGGTTGGTCCGGATCATCCGCATGCCGCAATTGATGTCGAAACCGATGCCCCCCGGAGAGATGACCCCCTCGACGGCATCGAAAGCGGCCACCCCGCCGATGGGAAAGCCGTACCCGCGATGGGCGTCGGGCATGCACAGGGCGTAC
>JAAZOE010000545.1 GCA_012797915.1 Candidatus Zixiibacteriota bacterium
AGGAACGCTCAACGCCGGACTGGAAACGATCAACGTCCGGCCGTTGTGGGCCCGTCATCTGAACGGGACCGGCCGGTTGATTTGTTCGTTCGATACCGGCGTGGATGGCGATCATCCGGCGCTGGCGGCCAAATGGCGGGGCAACAACGGCGCCGCCGCCTCGGCTTCCTGGTTTGCACCTCACGGCGGGTTGACGCCCGACGATCTGGTCGGCCACGGTTCCCATGTCATGGGGATCATGGTCGGCTCGACCGCGGCCGACACACTCGGCGTGGCCCCGGGAGCCCAGTGGATTTCGGCGGCCGTAATTGACCAGGGGGCCACGTTCTCGACCACCATCGCCGACATCCTCAGCGCGTTCGACTGGGCGCTCGATCCGGACGGCAATCCGGCCACCACCGATGATGTTCCCGATGTCATCTGCAACAGCTGGGGGGTGCCCAAGGCGATTTACTCCACCTGCAATACCACGTTTTGGACCGCCATCGATAACGTCGAGGCGGCCGGAATCGTGACGATCTTCGCCGCCGGCAATGAGGGGCCCGGCGAGGCGACCCTGCGCAATCCTGCCGACCGCGGCAGCTCCCCGATCAATTCGTTGTCGGTGGGAGCGGTCGATCCGGCCACGCTGGTGGTGGCCGAATTCTCCAGTCGCGGGCCGTCCATCTGCGATGCCTCGATCATTAAACCGGAAGTCGTCGCCCCCGGCGTCGGCATCTATTCTTCGTATAAGGACGGCGGCTACAAGTTGATGACCGGTACCTCCATGGCGGCGCCGTTCGTGGCCGGATTGGTGGCTCTGATGCGCCAGTACAATCCGGAAGCCACGGTCGAACAAATCAAGTATGCGCTGCTGGCGGCCACGACCGATCTGGGACCGGCCGGCGAGGATAATGCCTACGGTATGGGCTTGATCGACGCCGCCCGGGTGCTCGATTATCTTCCGGCGCCTCCCGCTCCGGCCCAGGTGACGGTCGAAATGGTCCAGATCAGCGCCGGCGGCGATTCCTCGGCCGATCCGGGGGAAACCGCCGGAATCACGCTGACCCTTCATGATGCCAGTTATACGCTCGATTCCATCGGGGCCTGGTTAAGCTCCTCATCGAGCCTGGTGACCCCTCATCCGGATACCCTGCAGTTTCTTTTTGGACAGGGGACCGGGTATGCGGTCGGAACGACGGCGTTTCTCATTGCTGTGGATGGCCAGGCCATCAGCGGACAGGACGTGACCATGTACCTCCATCCGGTGACGTCGACGATGATGTCGGGCGACTCGGTGGCCTTTACCCTGACGATCGGCCACCGGATTCCGGGACAAATCTTCGCCGCCGGCAGCGGCGATATTCGGTTTGCGGTCAGCGACTTCGGGCAATTCGGTTTCGGCCCCGGCTCCATCTACCCGGCCGGCGGGGCCGGTTTCGGGTTCGGCGCCAGCGGCAATCTTCTCTATGAGGCCGGCCTGATCGTCGGCGGCAACGCCCAGATGGTTTCCGATGGTATCCGCGACGATGCCGGCCGTTTCAAAAGAAGCGATTTTATACCGAACACCTCCGCAGGTTCGTCTCAAATCCTCGAAAACGGTGAGATGTTGACGGCGGCCTATTCCGATGCCGCCGCTCTGCTGCCCTTGCCGATCGAGATCGAACAGACGGTGTATCGGACCGGTGAAGACTTCATTATCTGCGAATTCGATATCGCCAATCCCAGCCCGGCCTGGATCGACCGGTTGTCGGCCGGGGTTTTCTTCGACTTCGATCTCAACGCCGCCGGCGACCGGTTCGGCTTCGATACCCTGATGGGAATGGCGTATCAATTCGATGCCGACTCGAATCGTTACGTCGGCATTGTCGGCGTCAGCCCGGAGGAAGTGGCGTTTATGGCCGGCGTAACCACGGGCAAGCCCGGTTTCTCCAAGCAGGCGAAGTTCGATATGGTTGATGGTCTCGGGGTGCGGATCGACGGCGCCGGGATCGGCGATTGGCACCTGGTCGTGTCGCGCACGGTGACCCAGGTGGAGGCGTTCGGACATCGTCGCACGGCTATCGCCCTTCTGGCGGCGACCTCCCTGGAAGGTCTGCGGCAGCAGGCGCTGCTGGCGTTGGAGGCCTATGGGGCCCTGACGGATGCCGACGACGAGGAGG
>JAAZOE010000546.1 GCA_012797915.1 Candidatus Zixiibacteriota bacterium
GGTCATGATCATGGTCAGGGATTCGGTCATCGACGACCCCGGATTGCAGTCGGTCGACAGGGCCACGATGACTCCCTTGTTGATCATGGTCCGGGCCGGGGCGGCTTTCTCGCTGCCCAAGGCGAAAGTCGTCCCGGGCAACAACACCGCCGTCGTATGCGAGGCGGCCAGTTTTTCGATGCCGGTATCGGAGATGAACATCAGGTGATCGGCCGACACCGCGCCCAGTTCCGCCGCCAGTTCCGCCCCGCCGGTCGATTTCAACTCGTCGGCGTGCAGTTTCAACTCCATCCCGGCGGCGCGGGCCGCCTCCAAGATGGCCCGGCTTTCGTCGATCGTGAAGACCCCCTCCTCGCAGAAGACATCGCAGAAGAGGGCCAGTTTCTTTGCCGCCACCGCCGGAATCATTTCCTTGATGACCAGATCGATATAATCGGCGCGCCGGTCGCGGTATTCATCAGGGACCTCGTGCGCGCCCAGGAACGTCGGATACAGATCGATCGGTTCGAGTTCATTGAGCCGCCGGATGACCTCCAGCGATTTGATTTCCGCCTCGGTGGACAGCCCGTACCCCGATTTGGCCTCGATGGTGGTGATGCCATGGGCCAGAAGCGAGGTGACCGTCTTATGGGCGGCGGCATACAGTTCCTCATCGGAGGCCTCGCGGACGCGGCGGACGGTGGCGCGGATGCCGCCGCCAGCCTGGGCGATTTCCATGTAGCTTTTCCCGGCCACGCGCATTTCGAATTCGGCCTCGCGGGTACCGACGAACACCGGATGGGTGTGGGGATCGATCAGGCCCGGCGTGACCACATGATGTTCCGCGGAGATGACGTCGCAGTTTTCGGCCAGCTCCACCCGGCCGACGATTTCATCCGAGGCGCCGACGGCCAGGATTTCATCGCCGGCCACGGCCACCGCCCCGTTGGCAATCAGGCCGATTTCGCTCATGAACCGTCACCGCCGGGGGACGGAACCCTGCATCGTCACCAGTTGCCCGATGTTCTTGACCAGCAGGGTGGTTTTTTTCTGCATGCGCGCCATAGGTCGTCTATTTCGGCATCGGTATCTTGATCCGGTGGTCCTCGGCGAATTGCCGCGCCTCCTTATATCCGGCGTCGGCGTGCCGAATGATGCCCATGCCGGGATCGTTGGTCAACACCCGTTCCAGGCGGACTTTCATTTCCTTGGTGCCGTCGGCGACGATCACCATCCCGGCATGGATGGCGTTGCCGATGCCAACCCCGCCGCCATGGTGGATCGACACCCAGCTGGCCCCGGAGGAGGCGGAGATCAGGCCGTTGAGCAAGGGCCAGTCGGCGATAGCATCGGAGCCATCGGCCATCCCCTCGGTTTCGCGGTAGGGACTGGCCACCGACCCGCAGTCGAGATGGTCGCGGCCGATGACGATGGGAGCGGCGATCTTGCCGGATTTGACCATGGTGTTGATGATCTCGCCGAATTTCGCCCGTTCGCCGTACCCCAGCCAGCAGATCCGCGCCGGCAAACCCTGGAACGGAATCTTTTCCTGCGCCAGTTTGATCCAGCGCACCAGCGATTCGTTCCGGGCAAATTCGTTCAGAATGACCTTGTCGGTCGCGGCGATATCCCTGGGATCGCCCGACAGCGCCGCCCAGCGGAAGGGACCTTTCCCTGCGCAGAACAGCGGCCGGATATAGGCCGGGACGAATCCGGGGTAATCGAAGGCGTTTTTCAGGCCGGCTTTCTTGGCCTGACCGCGCAGGTTGTTGCCGTAATCGAAGACGATCGA
Organism: Candidatus Zixiibacteriota bacterium; assembly: GCA_012797915.1. GTDB lineage: Bacteria > Zixibacteria > MSB-5A5 > GN15 > JAAZOE01 > JAAZOE01. Next base: position 1,772 of record JAAZOE010000546.1, read on the forward strand.
CCCGGCTTTCTGGAACCGCAGCATCGCCTCGCAATGCCGGGCCATCGAGGCGTAGGATCGGTTGATATAGTCGGTCGGATTGGTCTTGCGCAGTCTAATCGCCTCGGTCACGGTCAGCCCCTCGGGGACATACCCGTTCAGTTCGTCGTGGGCCGAGGTCTGGTCGGTGACGATGTCGGGGATCATCCCGCGGCGGAAGATTTCCGGGAAAATTTCGGCGCAGTTGCCGACCAAGCCGACCGAGATCGGCTTGCGGGCGGTGGTCTGCTCCTTGATCACCTTGAGTGCTTTGTCCAGGGTCTTGACCTTGGTGTCGCAGAATCCCTGCTTGACCCGGCGGTTGATGCGGGCCTCATCGACTTCGACCACCAGAATCGAGGCGCCGCTCATGGTACCGGCCAGCGGCTGGGCGCCGCTCATGCCGCCCATGCCGCCGGTCAGGATCCATCGTCCCGACAGGTCGCCGCCGAAATGTTTCTGTCCCACAGCGGCGAAGGTTTCGTAGGTCCCTTGGATGATTCCCTGGGTGCCGATGTAAATCCAGCTGCCGGCGGTCATCTGGCCGTACATGATGAGCCCGACCTTTTCCAATTGCCGGAACTTTTCCCAAGTGGCCCAGTGCGGTACCAAGTTGCTGTTGGCGATAAGGACACGGGGGGAGTATTCGTGGGTTTTGAAAATACCCACCGGTTTGCCGGACTGAACCAGAAGGGTCTCATCGTTTTCCAGCGACTGCAGGGCGTCGACGATGGCATAATAGCAGGGCCAGTTGCGGGCGGCTTTGCCCGATCCACCGTAGATGATGAGGTTCTTGGAGTCCTCGGCCACATCGGGATCGAGGTTATTATTGAGCATCCGCAAGGCGGCTTCCTGATGCCAGCCTTTGCAGCGCAACGTCGTCCCGTGCGCGGCTTTCACCGGGGTATATTTCATCGTCGCAACCTACCTTTTCCTCATATCACACAAGAATATAAAGGTAAAATTCACCGCCGGGGAAGTCAAACACTTTTATTCTCCGCCGGCCGGCGATGTTCGGATTGACCATGCGCGGATGGATGTGTTGCGGGCCGTGGGAGGCCGCATTGGCGGCCGCCCGAGACCGGATTTGGTTCGAAAATTCAAGATCCTATGTTATATCGGCTTGACATCGTCCCGCCGGCGCGGTATCATGGAGTCGGTGGAGGGAAATCATCACGGACAATGCGGGCACGCATCTCTCCTCCGCCGGATTGACATCACAGCCTAAGGACATGGAGGTTCCAATGCCGACCGGTCATTTTTCGTTCAAGACGGGGGTATTCTATGTTTTGCTCTCGGGGGCGGTTTTGTTCCTGGCCATATTCCTGGGAATTCGAGCGGGTTTGGCCGTGCAGGGCGGCCGCGCCGGGGACCTGACGCCCAAGATGCTTCCCAACCAGACCTTATTGAAGATCGATGAGCCGCTGCCCGATATGCCGGTCATGTCGCTGGACGGGCTGCCGTCCACGCTGCGGGACATTGCCGGCGGGAAGAAGACGGTGATCGCCGTGGTCATGCCCGGTTGCAGCCCCTGCAAGAAACTGCTGGCCCAATGGCAAAACGCCGGAATCACCGACGGCGCCCATGGCCGGCAGGTGGTCCTGCTGGCCGCCGGATCGCGCGAAAAACGGGACTTGAGCGAGTTGGCCGCTTTCGCCGAATCGTACCCGGTCTATTTTTGCGACGTGACGGCCCTCGACGACGTCTGCGGCATCAGTTCGTTCCCCTCGATTCTGGGGATCGGCGGTAACGACACCATCGCCTTCGTCGCCAGTTCGTTCGTGTACCAGTTGGACGAGACCTTCTTCGATCGATACGTGCAATAACCGAAAATCAACCTTTTCGTGCGCGCAGAAGAGAGGACGCCATAATCACAACCCTTTTCAAGAAGGAATGAGCCATGAAGAAACTGTTGTTCTTGGCGCCGCTGGTTTTGATCGGTTTCGGCGTCGGTTTCGGGATTGCCGCCGTGGCCACGGTTCCGGCCGAGGCGACGGAGTTGTGCAATCCCAATCTCTGCATCTACGAGTGGTATTGCGCGACGGA
>JAAZOE010000547.1 GCA_012797915.1 Candidatus Zixiibacteriota bacterium
ATCTGCCGGCAGCGGGGAATCCCGTTCGCCGTGGATACCTCCCAGACCGCCGGCGTCATTCCGATCGACATGAAGGCGATGCATATCGACGTCCTGGCGTTCACCGGTCACAAATCGCTCATGGGGTGCATGGGGATCGGCGGGTTATGCGTCCGCAAGGACCTCGATATGCGCCTGAGTCGAAGCGGCGGCACCGGGGTCCGGTCGGCCTATCCATACCATCTGGAAGAATACCCGTACCGGATGGAATTCGGTTCTCCGAACATGGTTGGCGTGGCCGCGCTCCATGCCTCCCTGGACTGGCTGGAAGCTTCCGGCGGGCCGGAAATCATCCATGCCCGGGAGATGGCCCTGACCCGGCGGCTGCTCGAGGGATTCGCCAAAATCGACGGCGTCATCACCTACTGCTGCGATACTCTGAACAACCATATCTCCACGGTGACGATCAATATCGCCGGGATGGACGCCGGGGATGTGGGGATCATGCTCGATGTCGATTTCAACATTGCCACCCGGACCGGTCTCCATTGCGCTCCGCTGGTGCATCAGCAGCTGGGGACCGACAAGATTCACGGGGGCGTTCGGTTCGGCATCGGGGCGTTTAACACCGAGGCCCATATCGATGCGGCAATCGAAGCCATAGCCCAGATTGCCTCCCGAGCGAAGAAAGCGGCCAACCGGCTGACGGTCGGCCGGGACGAACGATAAGGCCGACGATACCGGCGGCGGTCTTCCCGACACCGGTTTTTGGGGGGCTGACAGCCGCGATTTCACCCTTAAGCTTCTGACGGGACCATGAAGATTATCAATCGTGCCTCCGATGTCATCCGCCCGGAGATCATCAAGCCGGGAAGCGTTATCTATGCCGCCGGCAACGCTGCTCCGCCGCAGATCCTGCTCGGCCAGCTGGCCGACGACCTTTCTATCAAGGACGTCGACTTCTACGGTGTGTTATTTCTCGGCGACCGGCTGAAGCCGCTGTTCAGCGAGAAGCGATGCGAAGGAATCACGTTTCGAATATTGTTCAACAGCTATCTGACCCGCGAGGCGGTCAATAAAGGCTGGGCCAAATACCATCCGATTCACCTGTCGGAGATTCCCAAGTATTTATTTCACAAGATCAAACCGAACGTGGTGATGTTGACGGTCAGCGGCCCCGATCAGGCCGGCAATTACAGTCTGGGGACGACGGTCGAGGGCGTGCTGGCGGCGATCGCCGTCGCCCGAGAGCAGCGGGGACTGGTGATCGCCGAGGTCAACCGCCGGATGCCGTTCGTGCTGGGAACGACCGTCCCGGAGAGCGTGATCGACTATCTCTTGGAGACCGACTACGACCTGCCGATCAGCCCGGTGAAGGAACCGGATGAGACCGCCAAACAAATCGGGGAGATCATCGCCGCGCTGTATATTCAGGACGGCCGCGGCAACAAACCGGGATCGACGCTCCAGTACGGTATCGGGGAGGTACCCGAGGCGGTGACGGCCGCGATCCTCAAACGGGGCGTGGGGGATCTGGGCATCCACACCGAACTCTTTTCCGGCGCGATGGCCAAACTGGTCAAGAAGGGAGTGGTGACCAACCGCTGGAAGAAAGGCGGCAACTTCGCCATCTCGGCGATTTTCCTGGCCGAGAACCAGGCCGGGTACGACTGGTTGAGTTTCAACAGCTCGGTCCAGAGCCGTCCCAGCAACATCACCAACCACGTTTTCCGGATCGCTGAACAGCCGCAGATGGTGACCATCAACAGCGCCATCGGGGTGGATCTCCACGGTAACATCTGGGCCGATTCGTTGGACGCTCGCAAGATTTACAGCGGGGTGGGCGGCCAGAGCGATTTCATCCGCGGGGCGCAGTATTCCAAAGGGGGCGTGGCGATCATCGCCATGAAATCGCGGACCAAGGCGGGGGTGTCGAAGATCGTCGACCGCAGTCCCGGCGGGATCACCGTCACGGCCACGCCCGCGGATCAAGTTATCATTGTCACCGAAAACGGCGCGTTCGACCCACGGGGATTGAGTTTGGGGGAACGGGCGGTCGGGATTGCGCATCTGGCGCATCCGGACGATCGCGATCGCTTATTGCAGTTGATTGTTGATGATCCGGCGTTTCATCGCCCGGAGAAGTTGATCGGCGGCAAGATTCCGGGGTTTACGCCATACGAGGAAGCGATCAAGTTGATGTGACGGGGCGGCCGTAGGGCAGGAGCCCCATGCACCTGCCTATTTGACACGACCCACCATGAATGGTGGGCCACCGGCTGCTTATACAATGAATCCGATGTTATGACAGACAACCGCGCTTTCACCATTAGGCAAATGACGCCAGACGATTATCAATTCTTCCCTGCCGCGTTGGAGCTTCTCAATCGCACACAAGGGCGGGATATATTCGGTCCACAATACATGGATGAGCGAACGAGCGACCCGGACTCTTTTGCCGTGGGGGCGTTTGCCGGGGCAGAACTCGTGGGTGTCGGGATAGCCCGCCTGATAAATGAATTTGAATATTATGAACCGTTCGACTCGAACATATCGTCTGCATTGAAAGACAAAACGGTCGGATCGTTTTCCACGCTGTCTGTTCATGAACGGTTTCGAAGACAGGGCCTTGGCCGGCGGCTGAGCCAAAAACGCCTGGAATGGCTGAGAAAGTGCAAGTGCGATGTGGTTTTGGGTGTATCGTGGGCCAGCGGACTTGCCCATACATCGAACCGGGTTTTTACGGCGCTGGGATTCACGCCGGGCAAGACCGTGGCCAATTTCTATCACGAGGCCAGTGTGAAACATCCGTTCAGTTGTCCGGGTTGCCAAAGCTCACCGTGCCGATGTTCGGCGACCCTTTACCGCTTGGATTTGTCCCGATAATCCCGGCAGGGCAGGTGCCCGCCGCGGCGGGTGCACCTGCTTATTCGATACGACCCACCATGAATGGTGGGCCACCGGCCGTCATCGAGATGGTTCTGCCGGTGGCTTCCGACTGGACGGTGTCGATCTACAACGTGGCCGGTCAAAAGGTGTATGCCGCGTCCGGGCGCGGCCAGGCCGGCGTTCATCGGATTGAATGGAACGGCGCGGCTCAGGCCTCCGGGGTGTATTTCTATAGGGTTGACGCCGGCCGGTTCACGGCCACGAGGAAGATGGTGCTGGTGAGATAGGCCGCCGCGCCATGGCGGGGCGGGGCATCAAAATCGGGCGCATTGTCCGGGCTGATGTGGATCCGCCTCGGGCGGGCCACGCACAGATCGGCATCATCGTTTCCCACCGCAAGCGGGGGGCACCCGGCATAATGACCAAAGTCACGTCTAAAGACCTGGGCCATCCCGCCATTCATATACGTCGTAGTAATAGTACAACGCTTCCCGCCACATCCGAAGTCTTAGATTGAAATCAGAATATTCTTTATCATCAGCGATTTTGCATTTCTCGATATAATACCCATCGGACTTCCCAGTCAATTCTATAATAATATTGACGGCTTTCTTGTCTGGACCCAGGAAGTACTGGCCACCCAGAGTGACGTTTTTCCACAAGGACAATTCCAAAGGATTTTTCCACGCCTTTTCGTCACCGCCAGGTAAGGCGTATTCTGCAGTTTGGACCAGATCGACATAAGCTGCCAGCGCATTTGGGTTATTGATGCCGACCGGTGCTTTGGGGCCAGCGATGCTCTGGCTATGTTCAGCGAAATATATCCTATAGGGTAACGCAGGACAAGTGAACCATGCATCCTTACACATTAACCTAAAGTAGTTATTTATATGCGTATCTTTCACTTCCGGAACTTCTGGACGCACAGACCTGTCTGAGGGAAGATCGCTCAAGATTAGTTGTAATGCCGGTATTATACCTATTAATATGTTTAGGTCCCCCGTATCCCAAGTTGATTCTCCCTTCCACAATGCCAACCCGTCTTTGCTCGATATTTCAATGGCAATTGTGTGCGTATATGATAGTATTTGTTCAGCGCTTTGTGTTCCCACAGTTGTCGAGCGTGAACTCAACGCGCTAATCGTTCTCGCGATGCTCACACCAAGTCCAGAAGTAGCCCCAACCCCAGCGTTCGTTAAGGTTGTATAATCCATGGCGTTCCTTGACGCAATGCTTGAAGAATATTTCATCCTGTCGCTTCGGTCCGTTTTGTAGATCAACGTTACCACATAATCATAACCGTTTTCATTTATCACAAAACCTCGGCGCCTGATCAATTGAGTCAACTGCTGTAGCAAATTTTCGGAAATAAGTGCTTCATTACCCAAAAGAGGTAATGTCGTCCCGGAAACGGTAATTTTGACACTCTTTGATGTTTCGATGGGTTGATTGGATTTAAGAGATCGAACCCAAGGTTGGGAGACTCGTTGTGAAGGAACCGCAGAGCATCCACATATAAATGCGGCGAAGAATATCCAGACTGGCAAAAACGTTAATTTCATTGTGACCTCCGACGGCGATTAGTTATCCAATTATCGGCCCCTGACCTGCTTCAACACAAACGGGGCGGGATCTCACCTATAAATAACCCGTCCCGCTCATCATACCAAACCCATTGATATCTGACTCGTTTTCAATTGTGCCATTAGCAATCTAACCCAACTTCATATGTAAATCAACCGCAAAATTGCGGCGGAATTACCTCTTCGGAGAGCCGTTTTTGGATATGGCGGATTACCCAGGATGACCTGCCGGTTTTTTAATTCTTCACTGAGAATGGAATAGATATACGATGTCCGCCACTCTCCCCTCTGCAGGAAATTGGAACGAAGACATCCTTCCCGCGTAAAGCCGCACCGCCGGACCATCTTCATCGAGGCGACATTGCCGACAAAAACCTGGGCGGAGACCCGTTTCAGTTTCATCGTCTTGAAGGCGTATTGCATAAGCGCCTTCATGGCTTCGGTCACCAGCCCTTGGCCGCGGAATGGCTTGCCTATCCAACAGCCGATTTCAGCATTCTTGTGCTGATAATTGATCTGGTGCAGGCCGATGCCGCCGATAATCTCCCCCGTTTCCGGGTACTCGATGCCCAGCAGAATCATGTTCGGTTTCTTTTTCCGCGCCTGCCGTTGGGCGACTTCGATAAAGGCCTGCGCGTCCTTGCGCCGGTACGGCCGGGGGATAAGCGTCCAGCGACCGATTTCCCCGTCCTGGAGGTAGCGATACATCGATTCCGCGTCCGCTTTTCTCACCGTCCGAAGATTCACGCGCCCGGCTTTGATCAGATAGGCCATAAAGGTACCTCAGGTTGTATAGGGTAAGAAAATGATGGATGGCTGTCAAGCGGGAGGCGCCATCGGCGCGTCGATTGACGGCCCCACCCTCAGGCCAAAAGCTTGAGGGTGCCACCCGGGACCATACGCACTTGGCCGGGCGGGAACCGAGGGCGGGGCGCGGCTGTTTAAATCCTCATGTTGCGTTCCGATGAGAAACCCGATATGTTATCGCCAGCATGAAGACCTCGGCGTACCTTATGTTTTTCGTCATCGTATTCGGCGCCTACGGCCTGGTCAACCTGTATATCGGCATCCGAGGATGGCAGTCGTTTCCGCACGGCTCCCCGGCCCGCTGGTACTATTTAGTCGCTTTCCTGCTGATTTCCCTGTCGTTCATCGCCGGACGGTTCCTGGAGAGGGTCTCGCTGTCGCTGAGCAACTATATCCTGGTCTGGATCGGGTCGTTTTGGCTGGCGGCCATGGTGTACTTCTTTTTCGCCCTCCTGCTGGTGGATATTCTTCGGATCATCAACCATTTCCTGCCGTTTTTCCCGGCCGTCATCACCGAAAACTACGCCAAAGCCAAACAGGTCGCCGCCCTGTCGATTACCGGGCTGGTCGCGATCGTCGTCATCGCCGGGTATATCAATGCCATGGCCACCAAAATCCAAACGGTTGATCTGACCATTCCCAAGTCGGCCAACGGCCGCAAGGATATCACCATCGCGTTGGTTTCCGACCTGCATTTGGGGACGATCGTCTGGCGGTGGCGATGCGACTACCTGGCCGACCGGATCGCGGAGTTGCGGCCGGATCTGATCCTGTTGGCGGGGGATA